>JAFGPH010000025.1 GCA_016926135.1 Deltaproteobacteria bacterium | reverse complement strand
CGAACGTTGCCGGCAATGGCAAAGGGTCTCTCGGCCTTCTGAGCCAGGTCGATTTCGCCTTTCTTATCCAGGTCCTTCGCAATGGAGACCCATTTTTCGTGGGACACCTGGGACGTGAGAAGGGCAGAGACCTCCTTCACTTCATCGGGACTGCAGATGATCGTGAAGATCTCCACCGGGCTTTGCCCGTCCACCTGATAGAACTCCTGGATGGAAGGGAGCACCAGGGTGGAGCTATGAATCCTCTGCTCCACCATGTTGAGCAGGGTCACGTTCTTCTGATCCGAATGGACCACGTACACGTAGGAACTCACCTCCGGATGCACATAGATGCGCAGCATGTCTCCGGCCTTGAGCCTGCCCCTGGACTTCGCGCGCATCGTCTGGTCGCCGGACTTGATGAGTATGCCCACCTTGGCCCTCACCCTTCTTTCCTGGGAAAGGCCGGGCACAGCCCCTGCCGCCAGAAGTGCACCGCTGACAAAAAGCATCGCAGACATTCTCAGGAGACGTTTCATCGTCCCTCCTTTCAGGCACTGGGCCCACCTGCAAAAAGGGCGTCCCACTCCAGGCCGCCCATTTTGAATATTGTATACGACATCTCCACGGAGATCAATCTTCTTGACCGTATTCCCGACGATCACTTCTGTTTCTGGTACTCGTGGATCACCTGCTCGGTGAGGCTCTTTGTCGCATGGCCCCCGTCCAGTCTCCACTGGATAGAGGTCTCCTTGGCCGTATGCATCTTCTTCGCGTTCACATCGATGGCATAGACTACGATCCGGCTGTCGCGTTTCTTGACATCCACATAATACATGAGCACGGCGTCCACGCCCAGGGCCCTGGCCTCCTTGCACACCTCCTCCGTGTCGGGTTCCGGAAGGGAAAACAGGCCTCCCTTCTTCCAGAGGAGTTCCGGATTGAGATCCTTGGAGATCTTCTGGATGTGCCGGCTGTCCTTGAACGGGTAGTAGGACTGGATCTGGGAAAAGATCCCCGATTTGCGGAGGACTTCCTCTACCATGTCAAGGGCCTTGGCATAGGCCCTTTTGCCGTCGTTCTCGAAAGACCCCGGAAAGAGGGCCAGCTTCGCTCCGGACGCCGGCAGCGAGGAAGGGCCTTTGGCATCGGTTGCCTGCCTTGTCTGGGTACCTCGGTGCGCCACGCGCTCCAGTTGCTGGAGCTTGAGCCTGGCCACCGGGGCAAGCCGGCCCTGGGGGAAGCTTTGCAGAAAAGACCGCACATCCTGAACGCTGTTGGTGTCCTTGATCAACGCCCACATTTCCGCTTCGGCATCCACGGCCGGCGTCCCTCTGGACGGACCCCCAGAAATCACGGGGGCCTTCTCCAACGAGGCGAGCGCCCTTGCGTTGACGAAGAAGAATTCGCCGTTGTTGTCCCCAGCCCCGTGCAGGACCCCTTTTTCCGGGGTCTGGTATACGTTCTTGGATACCGCCTTGGTCACCTCCAGCGAGAGTTCGGTGGCGGACACATAGCGGTCCGGGTTCTGTTCCAGGTGCTTGAGCAGATAATAGGTGAACGGTGAATGCCCTGTCCCCTTGTAGCTGTCATCCACGTACTCCAGTCCTCCCGCAGCCAGGATCTGCACGCTCTTTTTCCGGGCAACCTTTTGATAGTATTGATCCGTTTTCTCGGTGGCCTTTATCCCCCGGTGCCCTTCCCGTAGCAGGGCCCCGCTGAAACAGGAATCGGAGATGAGAAAGACATGCTTCACACGGTCCGCTATGACGGAGAGCTTGGTCTTGACGGTGGAGACCGCCACATAGGTATAATCCTCCCGGCCCACGCCGTCCACGGGAATCCAGAAGGCCTCTTTCGTGTCCTGGTCCAGATACCCGTGCCCCGCGTAGTAGATGAACACACTGTCGTTCTCCTGGGCCGACTTGGCCATTTTCGACATGGCGGAGAGGATCTCGGCCCGGGAGGCATTCTTGAGCAGTTCCACGTTCTCGGGCCTGAACCCATAGCGCTTCTGAAGCATCTGGACCACCGTTTCCGCATCACGGATCGGTGTTTTGAGTGGCGTCCACATGCCCTCGGGGTCCTTGTAGTCACTATTAGCGATGACGAGGGCCCGAAAGACCCCGCCTACAAAAGGAGTGCTGGAGGGTGTCGTGTCTGTGGAACCCTTTTCCGCAATACCGATCAGGGTCGCCGTGAACCACAACATCCCCAGCCAACAGGAAATTCGTCGTGCCTTCATGCCTTCTCCCCTCCTCTGCAGAAAAGACTGGAACCTCGCTCCTATGCATGGGACCCCACCCGAGCAAGGAAGACGTCCCGAAACCTCGCCGCTTGGGGTCCAACCGCTTCCGGACGAGGGCCGTCTGCACGGGTTTCTTTTCCTGCAAACTACTTCGGCATGACCGGAAAGAATATTAAACGGGAGCACAGGTGCCCCGGCCACGAGAAAGAGGGAAAAAGGCACAGGCAGAGATAATGGAGTGCCCCTTCCGGGAGACCAATTAAGACAACTCCCTGAAATTGGGTTGTTTTTCGTCCTAACTGCCCTGCTTCTCGAGGACGAGGACATCAATCTTCCCCTCCAGGGCCTTCTTGAAGCGCAGGGCGTCGTCCTCGTCACCCACGATTGCACCATAGTGCATGGGAATGACCAACTTGGGGTTAATCGCAAGGGCAGCCTGGATGGCCTGTTCTGCGGTCATCACATAGGTTCCGGAAACAGGGAGAAGGGCGATGTCAACCTTTAAGTCTTTCATTTCAGGGATAAAATCGGTGTCTCCCGCATGGTAAATCCTTGCCCCCTCCACCTCCACGATAAAGCCGAGCCAAAAATTCTTTTTCGGGTGAAAATCCTTGTCCGTATTGTAGGAGGGGGTCGCCTCTATCTTGATATCCTCCACGGTGAGGGTATCCCCCGGCTTGAGCACCCTGATATCCCCCTTGAGCTTCTTGGCTGAATCCTTTTCGGTGACGATCACGGTCTTGGGATGCTGAATCAGTGCCACATCCTCCGGCGAGCAATGGTCGAAGTGGTCGTGGCTGATGAATATCAGGTCGGCCTTGGGACCGGAGGAGATCTGGAATGGATCAAAGTAAATGGTTTTCTTCGCGTCGATCCTGAACGAATCGTGCCCCAGCCAAACGATCTTCTTTGCCATGTCCTGGTTCATGCGCATCACCTCCTACAGGGTTTACAGATGCTTCACACGTGGTTCACAAACTCCTTGATCCGTTGGACCACCTGATCCACCAGGTGGGGAAGAGGCTCTCCGTGGAAACCCACGAGCGTCACCTTCTCCTGGGTGAGGGGGATCAGGACTTTGGCGGCACCACAGGAGCAGACTGCCTCGGCCATACGAGGGGTCACCTCCCCCATCATGGCATTGGGCATGAGGACTGCCAGGGGTCCCACAATGACGTCCGCCTTCAGACTGGTCCGGAGAATGGCGTTTTCCCCGGTCGCCCCCCTGTTGGCCCCTGCCTTCATCATCCGGGCGGTGGCGGTTGAATTGGTCCCCAGGGCGAGGATCTCCAGTTCATGGCCTGCCGCCGCCCTCAGCCCCTTGATGACGGCTGCGCCGATCCCTCCTCCCTGCCCGTCCATGACCATGACGGTCAGGAGGGCACCCCCGCTGCGACTTTCCATATCCGAGCGGTCCTCCACATTGGGCATTCGCTATGTGATATTGCGCGCTTCCCCGCTCAACTCTCCACAAATTGCAGAGAAGTTACATACGAAGAATCTATACTACACTTCCGACAGGGCTGACAAGGGTGAGCGAAAGGTTTATGATGGATCACCCCTCGGAAGAGGATCACACCAAGACGGAAGGAACACCTCAGATGTGGCATGCGGCATGGGCGGGTTTCTTTGTGGTCTCCTATCTCCTCGGGTCCATTCCCTTTGGCCGTCTCATAGCCCAGCGGGTGGCCCGGATCGACATCACCCGCAGGGGAAGCGGGAACATCGGAGCGACTAACGTCGCCAGGGAACTTGGCGTGAAGTGGGGCCTCGTGACCCTCCTCCTGGACCTGCTCAAGGGTCTAGCGCCCACCCTGGCATTCAGAGCCCTCTTCCCGGGACAGGACACCGCGCTTTCCATTGTCGGGGTGTGTGCCCTCCTTGGCCACCAGTTCACTCCCTTTCTCAGGTTCCGAGGAGGGAAAGGGGTGGCCACGGCACTGGGGGTCTACCTGGCCATTTCCCCACTGTCCTGCCTGGGTGCACTGGTGGTCTTTGTCCTGGTCGTCTCTGTGTGGGACTTCATTTCCCTAGGCTCCATGGCGGGAGCCGCAGCCATGCCCCTCTTTCTCGCCCTAGCGAGCGTACCAGCGGTGATCGTTCTGGCATCCGCCTTCATGGCGTGCTTTATATTTCTGAAACACAAGGAGAATATCAGACGGCTGCTCGCCGGAAACGAGAGGAAGTGGAGAAAAAGGGGCTAACTCAGGAGGTCCATGAGCCGGCCCAACTCGTCATCGGAAAAGAAATGGATGACGATGGCGCCTCTCCCTCCCCGTCTCCTGATGTCCACCTTGGTCCCCAGGGAGCGCTTGAGATTCTCGGCAAGGGATTGAATGTAGAAATCCTTTTCCGATTCAGCGGGCTTTGGGCGGCGAGTTTGCCCCCCTCCCTTCACGAGGTTCTCCGCTTGGCGGACGGAAAGACTTCCCTTGACGATGCGGTCCCGCACCCTCTTCTGTTCCCCCTCGGTCCTGAGCCCGGCCAGGACCCTGGCATGACCCATGGTGAGACGGTCTTCAAGGAGGTCCTCCTGGATCGACCTGGGGAGCCTGAGCAGCCTGAGCATGTTGGTTATGGTCGAGCGGTCCTTCCCCAGCCTCTTGGCAAGGGTATCCTGCGTGGTCTTCGCGTCTTCCAGCCAACGGCTGTAAGCCTGGGCCTCCTCCAGGGGATTCAGGTCCTTTCGATGGATGTTCTCGATGAGAGCCATTTCCAGGGACTCTATGGGCGTACTCTCCCTCACGACCACGGGGACCCTTTTGAGCCCCGCCTTCTGGGCCGCCCTCCAGCGTCGCTCCCCTGCAATGAGACGGTAGCC
This sequence comes from Deltaproteobacteria bacterium, assembly GCA_016926135.1. The sequence continues at coordinate 7,382 of JAFGPH010000025.1, read as the reverse complement.
TTTCTCCGCCCTGCTCACCAGGAGCGGGGTGAGGATTCCCTTCTCCCGGATGGAATCGGCCAGCTCCGCCAGTTCCTGCTCTCCGAAGCGCTGACGCGGCTGGTAGGGGTTGGGCTCTATGGCCTCGATGGGGCACTGGAAGAACTCGCCTTCCCCGGGTGTCAGGTCCATCCCCTCCGGGATGAGGGCCGAGAGCCCTTTTCCCAGGGCCTTGTGCTTAACCATGATCTCCTGCTCCTCTTGAGATGAGTTCCCTGGCCAGGGCGAGGTAACTCTGGGCTCCGCTGGATCGTATGTCGTACATCAGGGCCGGCTTTCCGTGGCTGGGGGCCTCGCTCAGGCGCACGTTGCGGGGAATGAGGGTCTGAAAAACCGTGTCCTTGAAGTGGGTCCGTACCTCCTCCGCCACCTGCTCGGAGAGATTGTTCCTGGAATCGTGCATGGTCAGCAGGATCCCGGCCACCTTGAGGTCGGGGTTGAGTCCCTGCCGCACGGCCTTAATGGTCCTCAGCAACTGGGTGAGCCCCTCCAGGGCATAGTACTCGCACTGAAGGGGGACCAGCACGGAATCGGCTGCAGTGAGGGCGTTCAGCGTGAGGAATCCAAGGGACGGGGGGCAGTCCAGAAAGATGAAGTCATACTCCGGCCGCAGGGGTTCCAGCTTTCTCTGGAGGCGAAACTCCCGCTTCTCCAGCGACACCAACTCCACCTCCGCCCCGACCAGGTCATAGTTGGCCCCGATGAGAAAAAGGCCCGGAATAGCGGTCCGGGTGACCACCTCTCCGTCCGTTGCCGACCCCAGAAGGAACTCATAGAGGCCCTTCTCCAGTTCGGCCCGGTTCAGGCCGAGACCGGTCGTGGCATTGCCCTGGGGATCGCAGTCCACCAGCAGGCACCTCTTTTCCGCCACGGCCAGGGACGCACAGAGATTGATGGCGGTGGTCGTTTTCCCAACGCCACCCTTCTGGTTCACAATGGAGATGATTTTCCCCATGGGCGAGCAAAGTTCCTGTAGATCTAAGCGCTTGTGGGCCTGTTGGATCCCGGATTCCGACGAACACCCCAGACTGTGGTTTCAGCCCTGCTGATAACACAATCCCGTGGTCGTGGAAAGAGAAATCCATGTTTCACGTGAAACATGACCGGCACAAGGCAGATTTCCTTGAGATATCGGGATATAAGACTGCTGTGGGAAAACGCAGAATCCGGCTCCCGTCTTGTGGGCATCTCAGAAATCGTTGCGGCCTACCAGGGTGTCCACCCTCAGGAGCCCCGGGAACAGGCGCATCCAGAGGGCAGCCACCACGATCGTGCCGATGCCCCCGATGAGCACGGCAGGCACGACGCCGAACCAGGCCGCGGTCAGCCCCGACTCGAACTCACCCAGTTGGTTCGACGTGCCGATGAACATGGCGTTCACGGCACTGACCCTTCCCCGCATGGCGTCCGGGGTTTCCATCTGCACCAGGGATTGCCGGATGACCACGCTGATCACATCGCCCGCACCCAGCACGATCAGGGCTCCCAGGGACAGCACGAAGGAAGTCGACACGGCGAAAACCATGGTGGCGAGACCGAAGACGATCACGGCGCCGAACATGGTTCGGCCCACCCGGTGCCCAAGTGGCCTGCGCGCCAGCACGACCGACATGAGGAGCGCCCCGAAGGCCGGCGCCGCGCGGAGGTACCCCAGACCCAAAGGGCCGACCACCAGGATCTCTTTGGCGTAGATGGGCAAGAGGGCCGTGGCTCCACCCAAGAGCACCGCGAAGAGATCCAGGGAAATCGCACCCAGAATGGCCGGTCTGCTGCGAATAAAGACGATCCCGGCAAAAAGCGAACGCAGGCCGAGAGGCTCGCCTTTCTGGGGCGCCAGTGCGACGCGAATCAGGGAAACGAAGAGGCCCGCGCCGAAGAAAAGCGCGCCCACTGCAGAGTAGACCGCCATCCCACGGCAACTCCCAGCATCTGGTTCGCCAGGGTGGTGCAGACCCGCCGCAAGGCAGTAGAGCAAAAGGCGCCTGTTGCGCAGGATGGACACGGTTTCCGATGTGTCATTGGGTATGGCAGGCATATTCGGGTGATGCCCCCGTCTTTCCGAAGAACGCCGGATACTACCACAGGCCCATTCACTTCTTCCAGCGCCATGGACCGTACGCCCTCCAAACGGACCTTACTCCCGATCGTGTTTCCGGCCAGTCTGTCAATATATTACACTTGACAGCGTCATTTTGACGCTATACCATGTTCCATTATGACAGAGTACTACAGGAGAGACATTGTATCCCTTCTCCTCCAGGCATTGAGGGACATGCCGGTTGTAGTCATTTCAGGGATGCGCCAGACCGGGAAGACCACCCTCCTCAGAAGACAGGAAGAGCTCCAAGACCGGGCTTTCGTCACCTTTGATGATTTCGCGCACCTGGAGGCGGCCAGAAACGATCCTGACGGATTCGTGCAGATGAACACCGCGCTCACCATCGACGAAGCGCACAAATGTCCGGAGATTCTCACAAGCATCAAGAAGGCTGTTGACCAGGAGAGGATTCCGGGTCGTTTCCTCCTTTCGGGTTCCGCCAATCTCTCCATCCTCAAAGGAATCTCCGAGAGCCTTGCAGGCCGGTCCATCTATTTTGTGCTTCATCCTTTTACGCGGCGGGAGATAGGCGGTGAGACCCACAGCCCCTCTTTCCTGAAGGGGTTCTTCGAAGAACCGAGGACCCCTGAAAACAAGGATTTCCGGCCTATCATCCCTGAAGATGTACTCCTCGGAGGCATGCCCGCCGTATGTCTTGGAGAGGTCTCCAGACCTGATTTCTGGTTCAAAGGCTACGAACAGACGTATATGGAAAGAGATATTCGCGAGATCAGCCAGGTCGGGGATCTCATGGCCATCCGGAACCTGATTCGCCTTGCCGCGTTGCGAACGGGCCAGGTCCTCAACCTCAGCCAGATCGGCAGAGATGCCAAGATGAACACCGTGACTACGGGCAGATACCTCTCCCTCTTTGAAACGTCCTTCCTCATCTACAGGCTGACTCCCTATCTGAGAAATCGGGCAAGCCGCCTGACCAAGTCGCCTAAGCTCTATCTTTCCGATGCAGGCATTGCTGCATTTCTGGCAGGAGTCGCTGGAGGCTCAGCTTCGACGGAAGATCCTTTCTGGGGGGCACTCTTTGAGACGTATGTGGCCCAGAATCTCCTCGGGATCTCGGACTCCACCTGGCCCGAGGCCCGCCTTCACTACTGGAGCGTCCAGGGCAGGCACGAGGTGGATTTTATCGTGGAGGCGGGCCGGCGTTGCATGGCCATTGAGACCAAGTGGGGTCCCCGCTGGGATGAACGCGATCTCTCAGGCCTGAGGGCCTTCCTCGCCGCCACCCCCCATTGCCACGCCGCAGTCCTCGCCAACAACGGCTCCGATTCGGCTCGTCTTGGAGACAAGCTCTGGGTGCTGCCCGTCAGCGTGCTCCTTTCCTGATTCCCGTGAACCGTATCCATCGGAATCCCTGCCGTGGTCAGCACGCCATAAGCACCTACAGCGACGTCCTTTACGGCGTGCGTCAATTTCATCATGCGTCGGTTTCATCGTGTGACAATAGTCCAGACAGTAACGAATGGAAGCCTTCCATTGATGCTCACGCCAGGATAGAACTCTCCCGATCCCTGAATCCGTTCTGAATTCACCGATTTCCAATCCTTTCATTCGGACACCCCGAGCAAACATCCATGACAAATCCATGACATAGCAGTAATCAGCGGGTATCGGAAAGTCTCAAATTTCCTGACGAGCAGATCAGGCGTCAGCTTTCAGCACCCCGCTGAACCTGCATGCTTCCACTATATTCGCCTGACCTGTGGCCTCCGGTTTCCAGATTTTCCCTTCGCCCCTTTGCCGAGGGTGACGTGATGCTCCTGGTTCAAACGATCCCATCAAGACCCTGTCTCTCGCCAAGAGATGTCTGGCTGTTTCCCTTGCTATGTGGCCCGCGCTTTCAGTATGTTCAAATACACCCTTATCTGAATTCTAATTTGTGCAGGCCAGCGCCTCCGTAAAGGTGACCAGCGATGGTAGACACGATTTTCTGTAAGAGTTGCGGCATTCTCTTGCATGAGGATCCTGGCCAAGAGCCTAACTTGCGCAAGCCGTGCCCCAATTGCGGATCATTGGATCGCGTTTTCAACGTGAACCTGAGGGAAAGCATCAAGGTGTCCGCCGATTTGAGGGCGGAAATCAAGATCATTCCTCCAGCTCCTCTACTCCTAAGCACCATCGTTGTACCCGGAGAGAAGACGAAGGAAGGCCTAATCATTGAAGCTGTGGCAATTCCGTGGTTCGAGATTATTGAATTCCTTAAACACGACTGGACTCTCGCTTATGAGATTCCGTCATACAGGTGGGAGGAAATCATAGCTGGGGCGTACAAACGATCTGGATTTGAAGAAGTGACACTCACACCACGGAGTGGAGACCGTGGGCGAGATGTGATCGCAATAAAGAAAGCAATTGGCCTCATCCGTGTGATAGACCAGGTGAAAGCTTACGCACCAGGTCATCTGGTCAAAGCAGATGATGTGCGCGCGCTTGTGGGAGTTCTTCACGGCGATGGTGCCTCAAAGGGTTTTCTCACAACAACTTCAGACTTTGCTCCTAAGATCAGAGAAGACCCCCTAATTGTTCCTTTCATGCCGTCGCGACTCGAACTCATCACCGGCGAAATGCTCAAAACGCGACTTCAAACGTTGGCCGAGGGCAGAATGCCATAGGTAGGTCTGATCACGTTACTGATCGCAAACCAGGGAGTTCACAGGTAATATGGACTTGCAGGTTCATCGCTGACTGACTCCAGCCTGGAAAGATAAGCAAGGAGAGTGGCTCCTGCCTTCTCGGCCCTCGAAATGGAAATCGCCCAATGACCAAGCGGTATGTACAACTGAATCGAACATTCCTCGACTATCCCGAAGATCATGAATCTGATCCCGATACCTTACGAGCGATTGCAGAGCTCACCGGCACAAGGACGGACTGGGATACCTTACTCCAAAGCCGTTGCGTTATCGTCCTCGGAGAAGCGGGTAGTGGCAAGACTACCGAGTTCAGGGAGAAGGCGCGAAGCCTTCAGCAGGCGAACAAACCGGCATCTTTCTGCGCAATAGAGGATTTGGCTGATGAAGGTCTTGAAGCGGCTCTTCCGGACCCATCCGACGTGGAGCGATTTCTCGCCTGGCTCTCAAGCGAAGATCAAGGCATCTTCTTTCTCGACTCCATTGACGAAATGCGACTTAAAGGCCACAGTCTCGATAAAGCCCTCCGAAAACTAAGGCATACCCTGGGAGGAAACCTACACAGATCTCGGTTCGCCATTTCCTGCCGCGTGAGCGATTGGCAGGCCGAAGCAGACCGTGACACGATTGAGTCAATTGTTCCAGCAGGTTCGAATGAGAAACAACTTTTCAAGTACCCCCATGATCCAAATCACCAGCGAACGCCCCAGAGTCTACGCGTTGTCCAACTCGCACCACTCAGCAGGGAACAAATCCAGAAACTCGCTCAAGCCCAAGGGCTAAACGAGACGGATGGGTTCCTTCAAGCCATTGGTCAAGCAGATGCTTGGCGTTTTGCTGAAAGGCCGAGGGATGTTGAGTGGCTTGTTGACTACTGGAAAGCGAACAATCGTCTAGGAACCCTCACAGAGCTCATTAGAGAGAACATCAACAACAAACTCCGAGAGAGTAATCTGAAGCGGCAACCGAAGGATCCTCTTGCACCGATAGAGGCACTCAGTGGTGCGGCAACCTTAGCGGCTGCGGCAACTCTATGCAAGAAATCGAGCTTCATACTTCCTGATGGGGCGATTGAACCTGACCGGACACCTAACTCCCTAGATCCTCACCAGGTGCTTTCACACTGGCCACAAGAGAAGACCAATGCTCTATTGACCAGGGCTGTTTTCGATGAGGCGACATATGGACGAGTGCGATTCCACCATCGATCAGTAACGGAATATCTTACTGCTTTGTGGTTGACGGGCCTTCTTGAGAAGGGTTGTCCAAGGCCTGCCGTCGAAGAGATGTTGTTCAAGGAGCGATATGGGTGCCACGTGATAGTTCCCTCCATGGCCCCTGTGACAGCATGGCTGGCAGGTTGGGACGATGGAATTCGGAAGAAGCTTCTTAAGGCCGCACCGGAAGTCCTCATTCAATATGGTGACCCGCAGGCTATCCCAGTTGCAGAGAGGCATGAACTGTTGCGAACGTACGCACAGCTGTACTCGGACCGCAAGCGCACTTACCATCGTTTTGACTGGACAATGGTCAGGCGTTTCGCGCACAAGGACCTTGCCTCAACAATTAACGACCTCTTGGGCCACTATCGAGCCCAATCAGATATCCGAATCCTCCTTCTCGAACTTGTAGAGTACGGCCAGCTTGCTGAGTGCGCTACGCGGGCACTTGCCGTCGCTCTCGATGAGAAGGAAGAACAGGACCTGCGCCTTCAGGCTATCCAAGCGGTGACCGCGACCGGGTCGCTGCGCGAAATGAATCGCCTAAAGAAATACGTATTGTCCGAGAAGGGCTCGCTGCCAAACCGCCTTCTAGGCACAATTTGCGAAGGCCTTTTTCCGGTATACCTGGACCTGCATGAATTGCTCCATGCTGCTCGTCAAGCCCGTCCCCAGTCACCGTTAACTTCAAGACTCCTCCCCTACCAGTTTGAACGCATTGTCCAGAAGTGCCCTAGCGATTGGCTTTTGGCCCTCGCACAGGGCTTTCTGCATCTGGTTGGCAGAAGAGCTGTTACGGAGACCAAGGAAGATAGGGCTCCTTCCTTTCGTTATGCCTGGCTAATCGATCCGATGTGCAAGCTGGTGGCCCGTATTCTGGATGAATTGCCAGCGCAAGATACCCTGCCGGAAGCACTGCTTTCGACGATCGAGTTTCTCTATGTATTGCGAGGTAAGGAATCTGGCCACCATTCAGTGTTCAAGGGACTAGATGAGAAAGTGGCAAAGGCCCCCCAAATTCGACGTGTGCTTTTCTGGAGACATGTAAAAGATCAACGTTCGAAGGGCAAGGAAACGGTGATGTATCTGTGGGAACTGCGCTTGGGGGACCTAACCGGCTGGAGTGGAATTGTTGCAGACGACCTTGACTGGCTGATCGCTGATATATCCGAAAAGCAAGATCTGCTAGATCGACTCCTAGCACTTGATACCGCATTGACCTCCTGGCATACGGCTGGAAGGCCTCGAGCGGACCTGAAACGCATCTGTCTGGCCGTTGGGAATGATCCGAAACTAAACAACCCTCGTCTGTAAGACGAGGGGTTTAAGTGGGGTCGATTTGAAATCGACTGTCGTCGGTGACGGGTTCACCCTCTT
>JAFGPH010000184.1 GCA_016926135.1 Deltaproteobacteria bacterium | reverse complement strand
CCTCGGCTCAAAATATTGGAGTCTAATTGCAGCAATTGGGTGTCTCATTTCCATTGATATATACCGCTTGAGAGATACCCGAAATCAATTCCAAAATTGAGCTTAGAACCACATTTTCACCCCCAAAATGAGCCATCTAAGGATAGAACAGCATTGGGGTTATGTAGGCAGTAAGAATGGATATAGAAGAGCTTCAAAAGAAAGTCATTGAATTCAGGGATGCTCGGGATTGGGAGCAGTACCACAATCCGAAGGATCTGGCCATCTCCCTGTCCTTGGAGGCGGCGGAACTGCTGGAGGTATTTCAGTGGAAGAATCCGGAGGAAGTGGAGGCGGTCAGGAGCGATCCGGAAGGACGCAGGCGGGTCAAGGAAGAGCTTGGCGATGTTTTGATCTATGCCCTCAACATGTGCCATGCCTTCGGGCTTGACCCGGCTGATGCGATCCTGTCAAAGCTTCAAATCAACGAGCAGAAGTATCCGGTGGAAAGGGCAAAGGGGAGCGCCAGGAAGTATAACGACGTATAACCTTAGGCGGAGTACCCTGGATGAAAGGCTACGTCGGCGTCACAGACAAGGACTGGTTTGACTTCCTCTCCCAGCGGCCTGGAATTGACGAGGTCAACTTCTGGCAGCCCGGTGGTAGCCGAGTCTTCCAGGCTCTCAGCCCGAACGAACCCTTCTTTTTCAAGCTTCACTCGCCCCAGAACTACATCGTTGGCGGTGGCTTTTTTGCCCATAGCACAATCCTCCCGATCAGTCTCGCCTGGTCAGCCTTTGGCAAAAAAAACGGAGCAGTCTCCCTTTCCGAGATGCGGAGTCGCACGGAAAAATACCGCAGGTCCAAGCTGTCCTCCATTGAAGACTACAAGATCGGCTGTATCCTCCTGGCCCAACCCTTTTTTTTCAGACGCCAGGACTGGATTCCAGTACCACCAGATTTCAGCCTCAACATAGTTCAAGGCAAAGGCTATGATCTTGCGGCAGGATATGGGCTTCAACTCTGGGAAGAGGTACAACTCAGACTGGCCGACCTGCCAGGGGCATATGTGGAACGAGGCATCGCCGAGCCAGCCGGCCGGTATGGTGAGCCTTCGCTGATCCTACCGCGCCTCGGACAAGGGACTTTCCGGGTTGTGGCCGCCGACAAATACGAGAGACGCTGTGCCATCGCCCATGAGAGGACCCTTCCGGTACTCGAAGCAGCCCATATCAAACCCTACAGCAAGAACGGCCCTCACAGCGTTGACAATGGTCTGTTGCTAAGGTCTGATATCCACCGGCTCTTTGATTCCGGCTATGTCACGGTGACTACCGATCGACGATTTGAAGTCAGTAACCGCATCCAAGAAGAATTTGACAACGGGGAAGAATACAGGGCTCTGCATGGGAACACAATCTGGACACCGTCTTCCCCACAGTTCCAGCCAAGCGCGGAATTCCTGGCCTTGCACAACGACAATGTGTTCAGAGGCTGAGCGATGACGCAGGGGGCAAATCCGTAATTTTGCCAAATGACAAGACAAATATCGATCGAAGAGTACGGCTGGCGGCTTTTGACTGGCTGGTAGAGCAGGTCCGTTTCCATGGAGAGGTTTTGCCAAGGTCGGTTCTTGCTCAAGGATTCCTATACGATAACCAGCGTGTCCCTCTGGTAGGGCCTCAGGGAATATTCAAGCCCAAATTGCTCCCTCAAATTCCCCTTTCAATTACCACCACGCCGGAAGGGCCCTATGATGACAGCTTCGGGCCTGACGGTTTGCTTCGTTACCGATACCGTGGGACCGATCCGCAGCACCGCGATAATGCAGGACTTCGCATGGCCATCTTTCGGAGGGTCCCGCTGGTCTACTTTCATGGGGTTGTCCCGGGTAAGTATCTCGCTGTATGGCCGGTATTCATTGTGGGTGACGACCGCGAGAGCCTGGTCTTTAAGGTCGTTGTCGATGATTTGTCGAAATGGGAGGCCGATAAGGAGGTAACCGGTGTTTCTGATACAGGGGCCGAGGCCCGCAGGGCTTACATAACCGCCTCCGTGAGAAACCGGCTGCACCAGAGTGGATTCAGAGAGAGGGTTCTTCGTGCCTACCGGGAGCAGTGTGCATTTTGCCGCCTCCGGCATCTGGAGCTCCTGGAGGCCGCTCACATTATCCCTGACGGTGAGCCGGACGGCGATCCCATCGTAAGGAACGGCATTTCATTGTGCACGTTGCATCACGCGGCCTTCGATCGACTTTTGCTTGGGGTGAGACCGGATTATGTGATTGAGGTCCGAAAGGATATCCTTAAGGAAAAAGATGGCCCCATGCTCGTTCATGGGCTCCAAGGTTTGCATCTGCAGCGAATCATCCTTCCCCGGCCGAAGGATCTTCAGCCCGATCCAGACCTCCTGAATAGAAGGTATCAGAGGTTCAGGGCCGTCGGCTGACGCTGCGCACTAACGAAGTTACTGAAACCATGCATGATGGAACCAGAGTGATGCTTGAGAAGTACGTAAGCCAATTCTCGCACCTACGGACAGACAAGGGCCGGAACCGTTACCCCGCGATCACGAAACACCGGGCTCCCCACAAACCTTTCCTGCTGCTCTCCGTCATGGATCTCATCGCCCAGGGTCAGATTACCCGGAACCTCATCGAACCTTCCTTTGAACTGCTCGAAACCTTCAACGGCTACTGGTCGGCCGTAATGCCGCCAGGCGCCAAGACCTCCATGGCCTATCCCTTCTCAAGGCTGCAGACCGACGGGTTCTGGCACCGGATACCCAAACCGAGCTATGAAGCCCGGATCGAATACCATGTGAAGTCCATGGTGCGTTTTCGGGAGATGTTTCTGGGGGCACGGCTGGATGATAGACTCTTTGCCTTCCTCTTCCAGCCCGACACCCGGGAGTATCTCCGGATGGTGGTGATCAATACCTATTTTACCCCCGAAATTCAGCCTCTCCTCATCCGGCAAGGGAAAGTCAATGTCGAGGCCTACGAATACAGTCAGAGATTACTTGGGGCAGTGAATGACCCTGCCGGGCAGTGGGAAGGAAGTCAGGAGCCGGAGGCACCGCTGGTGCGGGATCAGGGTTTTAGGAAGGCGATTGTGGTGCTGTATAATCACCGGTGTGCCCTCTGCGGCATCAGGATTCTCACCCCGGAAGGCCACACGGTGGTCGAGGCCGCCCACATACGGTCGTGGAGTGAAAGCCATGATGACAGGCCCACCAACGGACTGGCTCTCTGTCGCCTCTGCCACTGGTCCTTTGACGAGGGGCTCATGAGCGTGGGCCAGGTTTACGAGGTTCTGGTTTCCAGGAGAGTGCGGACGGATCAGAACATGCCCGGCCACATGCTCACCCTGGCGGACCGGCCCATCTTCCGGCCGTCGGAGGAGCGCCTCTGGCCGGCACAGGATAACTTCGACTGGCATCGGAGACTTGCTTTCAAAGGCTAGCGATGCCGATGAACGAGGGTGAATGGACGGTACAACGAGATCTGACATCAAGCTTGGCAGCCGGGTGAAGGTTGTGCAAAAGCAAGACCAGCGGTCCGGGAAGTTGACGGAAGGGACCGTTCGCGAGATCCTCACCAACTCGGCCACCCACCCCCACGGCATAAAAGTGCGCCTGGCGAGCGGAGTGGTCGGTCGTGTGAAGGT
>JAFGPH010000003.1 GCA_016926135.1 Deltaproteobacteria bacterium | reverse complement strand
TGGCCGACTCGATCATCTATCAATTCTTCAAGGGGAAACAGGATCTCCTCTTTTCCATACCCGCTGAGAGGGAAGAGGAATACTTTTTACTGCTTGATGAACACCTCCAGGGAATCTCGGATGTTGAAAGCCAGCTCAGCAAGATGATCTGGTTTTACCTCAGGTACCTTGATGTCCATCCCAACTATGCGAACATCTTATTTTTTGAGTGCTTCTCTTCCAAAGACTTTTACCTGAGTGACGGGTACGGCATAATTCGTAAGTTCTCCGCTATTGTTCTTCAAACCCTCAAGCAGGGGGCTGCGGAGGGACGTATCAACGCCTCATTGGACCTTCATCTGGTCAGGGATGTGATTTTAGGTACTCTGGGCTGCGAGGGCGTGGCTTGTTTCGCCCTTGGCGAGACGAAGGAGATTGTCCCCGACCATGAAGAGATCATGGGGCTGTTGCGTGCCATGATCCGCCCCAGAAAGGAGCCGGAGGAGAGCAAGCCCGATATGATCCTAAAGGCGGCGGAAAAGGTCTTTGCCGAAAAGGGATTTACAAGGGCCAAGGTCTCGGAGATAGCAAAACTGGCAGGGGTCGCCGAGGGAACCGTCTATGAATATTTCGGCAGTAAGGAAGATCTTCTCCTCTCCATCCCGGTGAAACACTTTGAGAGGTACACGGAGGATCTCTTGCAGATGTTCGAGATCCAGACACCGCTCAAAAAACTCAGACGATTCATCGAGTACTATTTTTCCCTCTTTTCGACCGATCCGGACTTTCTCCAGGTCTTCCTGATCCAGCTTCAACTCAGTAAGCGATATTACGGGACAAAGGAGTACGACAGTTTCAAGAATTACTTCCGGACACTCGAACAAGTCGTTGAAGAGGGCAAAAAGGAGGGGTGTTTTCGGGAGAATGTCAATTCCCGGGTCTTCAGAAATATGTTTATAGGGGCGTTCAACAACTTGGCCCTTCGTTGGTTCATTCTCGGAGAGGACAAGCATTTTGATAAGATGGAAAAGATCAATCAGGTGAAAGACCTGCTGTGTTCAGCGGTGACCGTACACGACGAAGGCTGAGACGAAGATGGTGTGAAACAGTCCGTCGACAGGGCGGGGACGGGTAGGTCCCCGCTTGGGTTGAGCCATTTGAATCTAGTTTAAATAGAGGGCCTTCCTCGCCGAGTCAAGAGAGATTCCGCGGGGATGTATGGGGGGATCAACTGCTGTTCACAAAAACAACCTGAATTCGAAAGGGGAGAACAAACAATGTGGAAGCCTGAAGTAGATGAGATACGAAAGAGAAAGGAGATCGCCTATCAGCTTGGCGGAGAGAGAAACGTTCAGAGACAGCACGATCACGGCAAACTTACGATCAGGGAGCGTATAGCCGCAGTGCTGGATGAAGGTTCCTTTTCAGAAACAGGGGTCCTGGCAGGCCAAGCCACATATGATGACAAACATACGCTTCTCGGCGTTGTTCCCTGCCCCATGGTGATGGGTATCGGAACCATAGACGGCCGCAAGGTGGTCGTACATGGTGACGATTTTACCATAAAGGGCGCTTCCGTGGGAGACCTGTTCAAGGCAAAGCTGGCCTACATGTCCAAGATGGCGCACGAGATGCGTCTCCCGGTGGTGAGGCTCCTTGACGGTGCCGGAGGCAGCATCAAGGAAATCGCTGAGAAGGGATATGTAGACCTGCCTGCAGGGAGGGACAGGGAACGGTCCCTTGGAGTAGAGCTGCTCTCCATGGTGCCAGTTGTTTCTCTGGTCTTGGGTTCCGTTTCGGGGATAGGGGCCATGGAAACGGTGGAGTCACATTTTTCCGTCATGGTGAAGGGGAAATCACAGGTCTTCGTGGGAGGCCCCCCGCTCGTGCAGTGGGCGATGGGGGAGACAATCTCGAAGGAAGATCTGGGAGGATACAGGATTCATACAAGGATAAGCGGTGTGGTGGACAATGAGGCCGAAGACGAGGAAGAAGCCTTTGCGCAGGCGCGGAGATTCCTCGATTACCTGCCGTCGAATGTGTGGGAGATGCCCCTCAGAAAGTACGTCGACCAAGATGATCGTAACCGCCGCGATGAATCTCTCCTCTCTGCGGTTCCGAGGGAGTCCAAGAAGTCTTATAATATGAGAAAGATCCTCGCATCGGTCTTTGACAAGGATTCCATCTTTGAGGTCGGTCAGTATCAGGGACGCTCCCAGATAACGGCTCTTGCACGGCTGAACGGCTATCCGGTGGGGGTGCTTGCGAATGACCCCAATTTCATGGCGGGGGCCTTTGACTGGTCCGTAGCGGAGAAATTCCAGCGTTTCATAGATATGTGCGATACCTTCCACCTGCCGATTGTGAACCTGGTGGACCAGCCGGGTTTCTTTATCGGCCGCAAGGCGGAAGAATACGGAACTATCCGAAAAGGGGTGCGTGCCAGTATGGCGGTTATCCAGGCCACTATCCCCTGGGCGACCGTATATATAAGGAGATGCTTCGGGGTAGCGGGAGGGGCGCAGTCCGACTTCAGTTCTCTGAACTGGCGCTATGCCTGGCCTTCCTCTTACTGGGGAAACATCCCCGTTGAAGGCGGAGTATATGCGGCCCACCGGACTGAGATCGAGAGTGCCGAGAATCCTATGGCACGGCACGACGAATTACAGGAATACTATCGGGGTTTTGCCTCGCCCTTCAGGACCGCGGAACATTTCTGCATTGAAGATATTATCGATCCGCGGGATACGAGGCCGCTTCTATGTGACTGGGTCGAGACCGTTTTCCCGACCGAAAAGAGCCGACTGGGAATCAAGACAAGGGGCATGAGATGCTGAGGCCCGTTTAAAAGGAGGTACGCTGATGAAATTTCAAGAAGTTCTCGAAGAATTTGCCCAGAAGAAGGAAAAGGCCCTTGGACAGGGCGGGCCGGAGAAGATCAAGAAACAGCATGACCGCGGTGCTCTCACCGCCCGGGAACGGGTGGCAAAGATCCTGGATGAAGACTCCTTTATGGAGTGGGGTCTCTTTGCAACCTCGGACAGGCCCGGGATGGAGGACAAGACTCCCGCAGACGGCGTTGTGCTGGGATACGGCACCATAAATAATCGGCGGGTAGGGGTGGTCGCCAATGATTTTACGGTTCTTGCATCCACCAATGCGAGGATCAACCTGAAGAAGAGCATCCAGT
>JAFGPH010000183.1 GCA_016926135.1 Deltaproteobacteria bacterium | reverse complement strand
CGCGCCCACCCTTCCCGCCCCTCTCAGGACATGAATCCTGTGCCGCGCCAGCAGATCCTCAATGCCCTTGACCTGATTTCGGACGATCGTATCCTTCCGGGCCATAAGAGAGTCCAGGTGAGCGGAAACGACTCCTGTCACGGCCAGACCATAGTCGCCCGGCCTCCGCAATCGCGCAAGCATGTCACCCGACGTCTTCAGCACCTTTGAGGGGATGCATCCCCAGTTGAGACAGGTGCCGCCCACCCTCTCACGCTCGATCAAGGTCACCTCCGCACCGAGCTGGGCCGCCCTGACGGCCGCCACGTAGCCGCCCGGCCCGGCCCCCAATACAACCACCTTATGCGCCATGATCTCCGCCTCCCCGAGACCTTATTTCTTCCAACCACTTCTTGCATATAACGCGCACGAATTGTTATATTAACAGCATTTCACCGCATTTTTGAAGATTTCGTGGTTTATTTGCCCCCTCACCCCCTGCCCGCGCCGAGGCTTCGGCAGGCAGGCTACCCTCACTCCCGCTTGCGGGGGCGAGTGAGGGTAGGAGGGAATATCCTCACTCCCCCGCTTGCGGGGCGAGGGGGGCTCTCATATGTCGAAAGAAAACAGGTTGCTGTAGAACACATTACATGCAGGCTGTTGAAAAATGACCAGATCCAAGGCCCCCGAAATCCCGAGGAGTGAGGCGTACGTGCCAGTACGTCGCAACGACGAGGGATGAGGGAAACGCAGGAGATGGGCGCTTTTCAGCAGTCCGCGGAAAGAACGGGAGGAGATGCGGAGATGAAAGAGATCGAAGAACTTATCCTGCCGGAGGACGTGCGATACACGGAAGATCACGAGTGGGCGAAACCAGAAGGCGAGACGGTCAAAGCCGGCATCAACGACTATGCCCAGGACCAGTTGGGTGATATCGTGTTTGTGGAACTCCCGCGAACAGGCGAATCCTTCGGACGGAAAGAGACATTCGGGACCATCGAGTCGGTGAAGGCCGTGGCCGAGCTCTACATGCCCGTGGCCGGCGAGATCCTAGCCGTGAACAACGCCCTGGAGGGTTCACCCGAACTGGTGAACAGTGCGCCATACCATGAGGGCTGGATAGTTGAGATCAGGCCCGGGGACCCTTCCCAGATCCAGGGTCTCATGGATCGAGGCTCCTACATCCAGATGCTGAAAGGAAAGAAGTAGATGCGCTACCTGCCGCATACTGAAGAAGACGTGGCCTTCATGCTGCAGGCTGTCGGGGTCAAGAGACTGGAAGACCTTTTCACCCCGGTGCCCGAAGACTGCCGGCATCCCCATGACATGAGGCTGCCCGAGCCCCTCACCGAGTGGGAACTTGTGGAGAGGCTCTCCCTCATGTCCGGGTCCATGGGTCTAGGGCCCGACACGAAGGTTTTCGTCGGAGCGGGCAGCTACGAGCATTTCATCCCCCAGGCCCTCCTCTCTCTCATCAGCCGCTCCGAGTTCGTCACCTGCTATACACCCTATCAGCCTGAGATGAGTCAGGGCACCCTTCAGGCCATCTATGAGTATCAGACCCTGGTTACCCGGCTCCTGGGAATGGAAGTGGCCAATGCCTCCCTCTATGACGGCGCATCCGCCCTTGCAGAGGCCCTTCTCATGGCCGTTCGCGTCACGGGCCGAAAACGGGTCGCCATCTCAAGTCTCATCCATCCCCACTACCGGCAGGTGGTGAGAACCTACTTCGGCCCCAGCGGCTGCAAGATCGTCGAACTCCCTTACCTGCGGGACGGAAGGACGGACCTCACTCCGCTGGAGGAAGGCGAGGCCCTGGCTGCCGTAGCCCTCCAGTCACCCAATTTCCTGGGCTGTATCGAAGATCTCCAGGCCGCCGGCCGGAGCGCCCACAGTACGGAGGCCCTCCTGGTGGCCTCGTTCACGGAGCCCCTAGCCTACGGCATCCTGAAGAATCCTGGGACGCAGGGCGCCGACATCGCCTGCGGCGAGGGCCAGAGCTTCGGAATCCCCCGGTCCTTTGGGGGCCCCGGACTCGGGATGTTTGCCGCCACGATGAAACACGTGCGCAACATGCCGGGTCGTCTCGTGGGAGAGACGGTGGACAGGGACGGAAGGAGGGGCTTTGTGCTCACCCTGGCCACCAGGGAGCAGCACATCCGGCGGGAGAAGGCGACATCCAACATCTGCACCAACAACAGCCTTTGCGCCCTCACCGCCGCCATGTACATGGCTTGCCTCGGCGGCACGGGCATGGGGGAGTTGGCCCGACTGAACCACGACAAATGCGAATACCTGAAACAGGAGATGAGGAAGGCCGGGTTCAGGATCGCCTTTGAAGCCCCCACCTTCAACGAGTTCGTCGTGGAAATGCCCGCCGGGTTCGAGGCATCCTACAGTCGCCTCGTGGAGAAGGGACTGGTCCCGGGCCTTCCCCTCGCCCCGTATTACCCCGAACTCTCCCGGCACTACCTACTTTGTGTCACGGAGACAAAGACCAGGGATGACCTGGACTCCCTGGTAAGGGAGGTTTCGCGATGAGGGATACGGATCTGGCCACAACGGGACTCGTCCTCCATGAACCTCTTCTGTGGGAAAGAGGGAAGGAAGGCCGATGTGGCTTCTCCATGCCCCGCCGCGACGTGGCCTCCTTTCCGCTGGATGAGGGCCTCGCCGGGGAGATCCGGGGTTTTCCGAGCCTGAGCGAGGTCGATCTCGTGCGCCACTACACGCGGCTTTCAACCTGGAACTTCGGCGTGGATACGGGCATGTATCCCCTGGGATCCTGCACCATGAAGTACAATCCCAAGATCCATGAGAGGCTGGCAGGTCTTCCGGGTTTTGCCGGGGCCCACCCGCTTCTCCCCCATCGGCTCTCCCAGGGGGCCTTGAAGCTCATGTTCGAACTGGAACGCTTCCTTGCGGAGATCACGGGCATGGACGCCGTTACCCTTCAGCCCGCGGCCGGGGCACAGGGGGAACTGACGGGTATGCTTCTCATCCATGCGTACCACACCACCCAGGGCCGGCGGCCTACCAGGATTCTTGTCCCGGATACCGCCCACGGCACCAACCCTGCGAGCGCGGCCCTGTGCGGTTACCGCCCGGTTCCGGTGCGATCCAACGATCAGGGGATCCTCTCGCCGGAAGCCGTCAGGGAGGCGATGGACGAGCAGACCGCGGGGCTCATGGTGACCAATCCCAACACCCTCGGCCTCTTTGAAGAGCACATCCGGGAGATCGTCGGTGTGGTCCACGAAAAGGGCGGCCTGGTCTATGGGGACGGGGCCAATATGAACGCCGTCATGGGGATCGCCCACATGGGAAGGATCGGCCTGGACGTGCTTCATCTCAACCTCCACAAGACCTTTTCCACACCCCACGGGGGGGGCGGGCCGGGCGCGGGTCCGGTCTGTGTGGGAAGGCTCCTGGAGCCCTTTCTGCCGGTTCCCCGTGTGGTGGAGAAGGAAGGCGCCTATACCCTGTCCGATGATTTCCCCAACTCCATCGGAAGGCTCCATGCCTTTCACGGCAACTTCGGGGTCATGCTCAAGGCCTACGGCTACATCCTGAGCATGGGGGCCGAGGGGCTGAAGAAGGCGAGTCAGCTTGCCGTGCTGAACGCCAACTATGTCAAGGAAAGGCTCAGGGGCACCTTTCATCTCCCTTATGACAGGCCCTGCATGCACGAGTGCGTGTTCTCCGAGAGACTCCAGAAGCCCCGGAAGATCATGACCCTGGATGTGGCCAAGCGCCTGATGGACTATGGCTTTCACCCGCCCACCGTCTATTTTCCCCTGGTCGTGGAAGGGGCAATCATGATTGAACCCACCGAGACCGAGTCCAGGGAAGATCTGGACCTCTTTATCGAGGCGCTCCAATCGATTGCCGGGGAAGCAGCCGAGAATCCGAATCTCTTGAGAGAGGCACCGGTGAAGTGCAAGGTGAAGAGGCTGGATGAAACCCTGGCGGCAAGGAAGCCATGTTTGGCAGGGTGATTCGGATGCTGGATACTTCTACCATGAAGGATGTCGAACGCATACGGTTGAAGTCGACTGCTGGTTGCCGAGTACCCGGAGACGGGGACCTTGGTCGTGAGACGTGGGCACTGGTCGTGCCGGACACCATGGATTACAGAGAAGCCTACGAGCTGCAGCTCCGTCTTGTCCAGGCCCGCGAGCAAAAGGCGCTCGCCCGTGACGTCTTCCTTGTACTGGAGCACAAGCCGGTTTACACCCTGGGCCGCAGGGGCGGAAAGGCGAATCTTCTCGTCCCTGAAGCCTTTCTGAGGCGCCGGGGCATCGATGTGGTCCATGTGGAAAGGGGGGGAGACATCACCTTTCACGGCCCGGGGCAAATCGTGGGCTACCCCATCGTGAATTTGCGACAAAGCGGATGGGGTGTCACCGAATACGTCACCGCCCTCGAAGAGGTGATGATCAGGACGGCCGTGGACTGGGGCGTACGTGCGGAGCGGAATCCGCTGAACCGGGGCGTCTGGGCCGGTAAGGACAAGCTGGGGAGCATCGGGATCGCCCTCCGGCACTGGATCTCTTTCCACGGGTTTGCGCTCAATGTGAACACCGACCTCCGGCCTTTTGGATGGATCAACCCGTGTGGGCTTGAGGGGGTCTCGGTGACATCCATGGCACGCCTTCTCGGAGAAGAGATCCCCATGGCGGGGGTTCGCGATTCACTCCTTCACCACGTGGAGCGGGTTTTGGGTATGCACCTGGTAAGTATGACCCGCGAAGAACTCCGGAAGGCGGTTCCTGCCATCACCGGGGAGATGAATGAGGATATTTATGGGACACGACAGCAGGCGGGTTCTTCCCAAGCCCCCATGGCTCGTCCGCAGAATTCCTTCGGGGGAAACCTATCAGAGGGTTCGGCACATCCTCCAGGGGAGGCATCTTCACACCGTCTGTGAGGAGGCCCTCTGCCCGAACCTGGGGGAATGCTTCTCCCACGGCACCGCAACCTTCCTCATCCTCGGGAATCAGTGCACACGGAACTGCAGATTCTGTGCGGTTTCCCACGGCCCTGTGGAACCACCCGATCCCGAGGAACCGCGCAGGGTCGCAGAGGCGGTGAAGGAAATGGGGCTCACCTATGTGGTCATCACCTCGGTGACCCGTGACGACATTCCGGACGGAGGGGCCGGACATTTTGCGAAGGCTGTGAGGGAAGTCCGCCGGATCGCCGGAGGCGTGGGCATCGAGGTGTTGATTCCCGATTTCCGGGGAGACCCGGAGGCGCTCGGGACCGTGGTGGAGGCCCGGCCGGAGGTGCTCAACCACAACGTGGAAACAGTCCCGAGCCTTTACCCCTCGGTCCGGCCCCAGGCGGTGTACGGGAGGTCACTCGAACTGCTCGAAAGGGTGTCTCGCCTCAACCCCTCGATCCAAACCAAGTCGGGTCTCATGCTGGGCCTTGGCGAATCGGATGAGGAAATCCGGTCCACCCTTGGAGACCTTCTGAAGGCAGGCTGCCGGCTCCTCACCCTGGGCCAGTACCTTCAGCCATCCAAGGCCCACCACCCCGTAGCCCGTTTCGTCCCGCCCGAGGAATTCAACGGGTGGAGGCAAAGGGCTCTGAGCATGGGTTTTTCACAGGTGGCCAGCGGACCCTTCGTGCGAAGCTCCTACCGTGCAGGGGAGATGTTACAGTCCGTGACCCGAGCAGATCGGCCTTAGGGCCTGCGGTAGTGATAAGGGTCGCCCCACCACCAGGGATAAGGCCAGAAGGGAGCCGGCACGATGCGCTCCTTGACCCTTTCCGGCCATAGATGCAGCTCTTTCACCACGAGCAAGGGATAGGTGTAGTCGATCTCATCCATGGGCAGCACCCTCTTCCCCTGGATCTCGCCCGCCACGGTAACCTCCCTCCCCTTGGCAAAGAGGGCCGTGTCCAGAAAGCCCTCGTAGAGACCCAGAAACCGGCCGTGGGATACATCCCCTTCCTGGGGCCGGTCGTCCCACTCGAGGGGCTTCTGAAGCACCTCCAGGAGCGTTCCCCCTTTCTGGTTCTTAGCCTCCAGGATCACCCCGCCCCACATGACGACCTTCCCCCTGAAGGCAGCGGGGTTCTTCAGAACCTCTCTGAAGTGGATGTCCCTGGCTATCTGATTCTTCAGCCCCTTGGATATGGACGCCCCGCAGCCGACGATCAGAAGGGACAGGCAAAAGGCCATCGGAAGCAAGAACAAATGCCTCACCGCCAAACCGGTTTTTCCTTTCATCGTACCTTCCCTCCTCCACTGGGTGTCAAGACAAATATGCGACCCTTCATAACAGTAACAGAAGAAGCCTTCAACATTCAAGGTTCGCCAGCAGATGGACGATAGAGGGTACAGACCCTTTGTTTGTGACTTCTCTGCAATTTGCGGAGTGGTTGAAAAGCGAACCGCAGAATGTCGAATGCCGAATATCCCCCGCACAAACCTGCGGGACAGGCAATGGTGAGGGAAGGACTTGCGGTCACTCACTTCGTCATTAGACATTCATCATTCGTTCAGAAATTTGGTTGCGGCCGCAGGTCTGCATTGGGGTATTACCGGGACACGACACCGCCTCGGTTTGGCCCACCCAGAAGGGTTTTGTTTCTGATTGACCCCGGGATAGGTCCCTTCTATACTTTACCGCCAGGGCCCGATTGCTCGGACCATTCCTCAGTCCACAAGGGAGAACCGCATCATGAGAATTGCCAATGCCTGGTCCATCAACCCCGACTCGAAGAAAGCGGTTTCTGAGACCTATGAAAAGCTGGCAGACAAACTTGGAACCCAACCCGATCTCATCCTCGTCCACAGCTCGTGCGATTATGACAGCACGGTCGTTGTAAAGCGACTCCGCATGCTCGCCCCTGGCGTTCCACTTCAGGGAGGGACTACCTGCATGGGGGTGATGACGGAGGAGGGTTTTCACACACGGGACAACCGGGGAATCGGCATGCTGGGCATATCCGATCCCAATGGAGGCTACGGTGTGGGCATCGCCCGATTCGGTGCCGATCCTTCAGCCGCCGCGACATCGGCGCTGGTTCAGGCCATTGAGGAGGCCGGCAGACCGGGGGAACTTCCCGTGGCCGTCATCATGACCGTTTGCCCGGGAAACGAGGAGGAAACGATCCGGGCCATCGAGGCATACCTCGGCACGGCCTTGCCCATCCTCGGGGGAACCTCGGCGGACAACGACATGAGCGGCCGATGGCAGCAATTCGGCAACGATCTCGTCATCGGGGACGGGATTTCCGTCGCCGCCCTTTTCTCCTCAGGAGATGTCGGATATTCCTTTCACAGCGGCTATGAGCCCACAACGCATCGAGGCAAAGCGACGCGAGCTTCCGGAAGGGTGCTTTACGAAATCGACGATCGCCCCGCCGCAGATGTCTACAATGAATGGACCAACGGTCTTATCACAGACGTCCTTCCTCAGGGAGGAAGCCTGGTCCCGACAGCCACCTTCACGCCCCTCGGTAACCCTGTGGGCCAGGTGGGGGGCATCCCCTACTTTCGGCTCTCCTATCCCGTCGAGGCACTCCCGGATGGGGCCCTTCAACTCTTCACCGAGGCCCGCCAGGGAAGCGAGATCGTCCTGATGCAGGGCACACCGGAGAGCCTCTCCACCCGGGCAGGCAGGGTTGCAACCGCGGCCGTGGAATCCGCGCCCTTCCGGTCCAACGAGGTGGAGGGCGCGTTTGTCCTTTTCTGCGCCGGGTGCATGTTGGCGGTTCAGGACCGGATGCAGGAGGCCCAACAGGGGTTAAAGAGCGCCTTTCAGGGAAGGCCCTTTCTCTGTTCCTTCACACTGGGAGAGCAGGGTTGTTTTATCGGGGGAGAGAACCGGCACGGGAACCTGATGATCGCAACGCTGGTCTTCGGTCCCGTGAGGGTGGATTGATCCATGGGAACCTCCGAAGAACTGCGCGAAGCCCTGCTCAACCTGGAGGAGGCCAGAAAGAGGGAGGCCCAGCAGCGCCAGATGGCAGAGGCGCTCCTGGCCGGTCTCAGGATCCTCGTGATGACCGAGGATCCCTATGAATTGTTTTCACACCTCTTCGAAGTGATGCGGGACCCCCTGGACTTCGATGCGGCCTTCGTGCTTCTGGAAAATGGGGACGGGACTCTCACACCCATAACGAGTTCGGATCCTGTTTTCATGGAATCCGTCTGGCATCCCGGATCCATGCTCAGGCGCGTCATGGAAGGTCAGTCCGTCGCCCTGTTCGATACGGGTCTCGTGGATGAGTGGAAGGCCCAGCCCGAATCCATGAAGCAGTTCGCCCACTCGGCCCTGCATTTCTCGATCCACACCGCACAACAACGGGCACTCTTTGTATGTACCCATCCCCAGCGCGGCCACTTCACCCGTGACCATGTTACCCTCGCAAGACGCTTTTCCTTCCTCGCTACACAGGCACTTCACCAGTTGGAATCCGAGCAAAGACTGTCGGATCTCCAGAGGAGGCTCGAAGCCGAGGCCAAGCTGGCACAGCTCAACAAAAAACTCATGGAAAGCGAAAAAAGACTCGCCAGGGCTCAAAAAATGGAGGCCCTTGGGCTCTTGGCGGGTGGGGTTGCCCATGACCTGAACAACATCCTTTCGGGAATCGTCGCCTACCCCGAACTTCTCCTCACCGAAAACGACCTGCGTCCCGAACACAGGAGCGCCATCCAAGCCATTCGGGAGGCAGGTCTTCGTGCGGCAGCGGTGGTCCAGGACCTGCTCACGGTGGCCAGGGGCGTGGCAAGCCCAAGGGAGATCCTGAACCTCAACGGGATCGTCCGGGATTACCTCTCTTCCCCCGAGCATCTGCAGCTTTTGCGGATTCACGGTAATGTGAAGATCAAAACCGACCTCGAAACCGGGCTCCTCAACATCAATGCCTCCCGCATCCACATCACCAAAGCGCTCATGAACCTCGTCTCCAACGCAGTGGAGGCCCCGCGAAACCACCCTTCCGGGCGGGTCCTTGTCCGAACGGAGAATTCCTACATCGACCGACCCCTCAAGGGTTACAGCGATGTGGAGGTCGGGGAATACGTGGTTCTCGCCGTTTCGGACACCGGGGGCGGCATTTCCGAACAGGATATCGAGAGGATCTTTGAACCGTTTTACGCCAGAAAGGCCATGGGAAGGAGCGGCACGGGACTTGGACTGACCATCGTCTGGAATACCGTGAAGGACCATAACGGCTACATCGATCTGACGACAGGCCCTGAGGGAACGACCTTCAAGCTTTACTTCCCCGTCACCCGGAAGCCGCTATCGCACCAGGAGGCCCTTCGTCTTCCGAGGGATTACGCCGGAAACGGGCAGAGTGTGCTTGTGGTGGACGACATAGAGGATCAACGCAGGCTTGCCTGTGCCATGCTGAAGAAGCTTGGATACACGGCCCGCGCAGTATCAAGCGGCGAGGAGGCCGTAGAATACCTGAAGGAACACCATGCGGATATCCTTCTGCTGGATATGGTCATGGACCCCAAGATCAACGGGAGGGAGACCTACGAGAGGGTCATCAAGATCCGCCCCGGTCAAAAGGCAGTGATCGCCAGCGGGTATTCCCTGAGCGATGACGTCCTGGCCGCTCAGGCCCTCGGTGCGGGGAAGTTCATCAAGAAGCCCTACACCCTCGAGAACCTCGGCAAAGCCATCCGGGAGGAGCTCAAGGGGTAGTCTAGGCAAACTTCCATGATCAGGGTTTTGGTCGCCCATCGATACCTCAGGGCGAACGGATTGCAGACGCTGTGACTATTTTTTGACAACCGTTCGGTAGGCCCTCTTGATCCTGTTCAGGTCTGAACCCCTGCTCACACCCAGAACAATGTAGTAGTCCTTGGGCATGGTCAGCCTCCCTGCGTCACGGCTGGAAACGGCTTCTGGAACCCGCCCTCCCCCTTGGTGAGAGAGGGCGGGGACTCAAGGACATCCCGTGTGCTCCTAGCCAGCCTTGACGGCAATCTTGCGCGGAGCTGCCCTTTCCACCTTGGGAAGCCTCAGACACAAAACACCGTCTTTCAATTCAGCATCGATCTTGGACTGATCGACCATCTGGCCAAGCCTGAATTCCCTGAAATACCTTCCCGTGCGATACTCCCTCAGGAGGTCCACCTCATTGGCAGCCTCTGGCGGCTCCACCTCGCCGGAGAGGCTGAGCACGTCCTCCTTCAGGTCGATGTTCAGGTTGCCGGCCTTCACACCCGGAATGTCGGCCACCAGGGTGAGTTCCTTGTCCGTTTCAAAAATATCGATAGCGGGAGAAAAGACCAGCCCCGGCTTCAACTGTTCACCCGAAGTGGCTACCTCCGCCTTTTCTCTGGCCTGCAGGGCCTTTGCTTCGCTGTCTGTCATAAGTCATCCCTCCCTTCTGGTGCTATATGTATGTACTATGAGGCCTTCACGGTGATCTGTTTGGGTTTGGCGGCTTCCGCCTTGGGCAACAAAACCGTCAGGATACCATCCGAGCAGCGTGCATCCACTTTGGCGGTATCGACCGGTCCGGGCAGGGTCACCATCCTGCTGAATTTGCCTGCTTCCCGTTCCCTTCTGTGGTATGTGGCGTTCTCGTCCTCGGCAGGGAGCTTCCTCTCCCCCGAGATGGAAAGAGAGTCCTCGGTCACAGAGATATCCAGATCATCGGCCCTGATCCCCGGCATTTCGGCACGCACATAGTAGTTGTCTTTGTCCTCCGTAAGGTTCATCAGAGGAAAGACACCTGCCGGGGATTCCTTGAGAAAGCCTCTGGTGAGTGCATCGGAGAGCCAGTTCATCTCCTGCCGGATCCGATCAATTTCCCCGAAAGGATTCCATCCCGAGCCCCACGAGGGCCAACCTGTCAGTCTTCTGAGTATCATGGTCAATCCCTCCTTTCATAATAATAAACAATGATAACAATGGCTTGTCATCTTTTCTAAAAAAATAATCACCGTTCTTTTTCTGTCAAGAGGTGGAGTGCCGGGAGGCGGAGAGGGATTTTACCGACGAGCAGAGGGAAGGCGATGTGAAAAGCCCGCAGCACACGGCCCCAGTAACACGGCGCTGAGAGGCCATGCACCGACGATCTCTCAATCGCCTGCTATTCGTCAGGGTTTCTGTGGGACACGGTTTTTCCTCGAATCAGTGTGATGACTTCGTAAAAGTCGTCAAAAACGACGGCACAGTAAAAAGCTACAGATGCAAGGCGCGCGAATCTTGAGGAATGAGTCGTACATAGAAGTACGCCGCAATGACGAAGGATGAAGCGCAACGCAGCAGATGGGCTTTTTACGAAGCCGTCAGTGTTT
>JAFGPH010000024.1 GCA_016926135.1 Deltaproteobacteria bacterium | reverse complement strand
TGCTGACGAAAAAATCGGAGTGGCCGCCATGTCGGACCTTCTTACAAAGGACCCTGTCCACCCATCAAAAGTCAAGCTTGTCATCGGGGCCACCAATGTGGGGGAAGACAAGTACGACCATGGGCCCCTGGTCAGGGAACCCTATGGCGTCATTCGTGACGCCTGTCCCGACGCCATGGTTTTTGACCTCTACGCCGGATGCCCGGGCTTCAACGTGGCCGTGGAGGTCGCCTTTGTCCTCTCCCTTGCGGGCGTCCTTAAGGCAGGAGACCTCTCCGTCGTAGTGGGCGCCGAAAACATCCATCGGGCAAGGCCTTTCAAACCGCTTGATACGGCGAACATCATATTCGGAGACGACGCCCTGGCCACGGCCCTTCGAACCGCGACCGACCGGCATGTGGGAGGCGATTACTCCCGCTGGCAGGGAACCACATTTCCCCTGGATGGTGATTTTGTCACGGAGATTGCCCGCGCCCTGCTCCGGCTGAGCAGCCCCCACAGAATCGAGGGGATCATCGTGGACAATCAGCTCGGAGAGCTCGTTCACAGGGTCCCGGCAATGGCTGCAAGGGTTCAGCACCGCCTCGTCGAACTCATGCATCCTCAGGAGGTGCAGAACGGGTCTTTCACGCGTTTCACCGAGACCCTCAATTTCTATGACCGGGAGGTAAGGTCCTTTGCCTTTGACATCATGAGTCTGCGCGGGGAGCCGGGCCTCCTGGAAAAGATCGCCCGGGCGTACATCGAATCCGGCAAGTGCGCCACCGTGGCATCCGTATTTCTCTCCCGCGAGACGGGCGTTGAGGTGGCGCTCCACCGCGGGGAGCGCTATGGGATCCAAAGACCTTCACGGGGAATCGTTGATACCCACACCAGGACCCATGGATGCTTTGCCGCATATATTCAGGGCATCCGGGAAGACGGGGATGTCTTCGGGCAGATGAACGGCAAAGGCGTCTTCCTTTATGCCACCCGCGGGGCCAGGGGACACCTGGAGGAATTGCTGATCCGAAACGGCCTGACCCTCAATGACATAGACCTTCTCGTCGAGCATCAGGCCAACTTCGCCATGATCCCCATCACCCTGGAAAGGCTCCTGGATAACGGTCAGGCCGATCTCAAGGCCATGGTGAGGGATTACATTGCGGAGCGCATGGTCACCAACATCCACACGAGGGGAAACTGCTCCGTCGTTTCCATGCAAAGACTTCCCTATGACCTCCAGAGGGGGGCACTCCAGGAAGACGTCGTTCAGGGGTATCCCGTCAACAGGAATCTCGAAAAACTTGCGGAGTCGAAGAGGATTCTCTTCGACTCCGTTGGGGCAGGCATGACCCGGAGTTCCTTTCTACAGAGGCTCTGACCCTTTGCCCGTTCAGTGCCCGGTCGCCCCGTGTCAAACAGGGCGTGAGTCCGGGCGTCTTACCACCCGCACTTCATCCTCTTTTGCAGCGTCTCAACGACCTGTCTCTGTTGATTGTCGTCGAGGATCTTGTAGAAGGAGACAAAAAGATCCAGGTCTCTTCCCATGTGTTCCGGAATCTCCTGCATAGTGTTCTTGATGATTCCCGAGACCCGGTCGATATCCGGCTTTTCCTTGGCCAGCTCGGATCTCACCTGATTGAAAAGACCCTGCCTCCTGGCGTGCCCCTGCTCCAGATTCTCCTTCAGCCTGGCATGAATCTCCTCGTAGGATTTCCTCTGCTCCCCCGAGAGATTCAGTTCCTCCGCCTGCCTGTCAAAGCGGTTGAGCACATGGTCCGCAAAACCTTTCCCCCTGAATACGGGAGGACATGCATCCTCCCGGAAGACGGGGCAGAAACCTCCGCCGCTAAAACCGGGAGGCCTGCATCCGCCGAGTTTCCCGACGAGAAGAAAGCACGACACGCCGAGAAGCACGACACCGAACACCTTGATCCCTTTCCTTGTCTTCATTTCCCTCACCCCCTTTCAATGATTGATCCCTGGTGTTGGCTCATATTTTGGGGACGGAGTGTAAAAAACGTTTTCCCATTGTGTAAAAGAGTGTTAATCATCCGTAAAAACATGATTCTGAGAGGTCTGGCCGTGAGCGGCAAGGTGCTGTTGGTCGATGATGATGAGCGACTCCGGAACCTGGTGGAGGAGTACCTGGAGGGATACGGTTACAGGGTCATCTCCCTCCCCGACGGTTCCTCCGTGCTCCGCAGCATCGAAGAGGAATCCCCGGATATCGTGATTCTGGACGTTATGCTTCCCGTCAAGGACGGTCTGGAGGTCCTGAGGGAGATACGCACAGCCCATTCGGTCCCTGTCATCATGCTCACGGCAAAAGGAGAGGATGCTGACCGGATTGTGGGGCTGGAAATGGGTGCAGATGATTACCTCCCCAAACCGTTCAACCCCCGTGAGTTGCTCGCGCGGATGAAGGCCGTGATCCGAAGGGTTCCGCACCCGGAAAAGAGACCGGGGGAATCGCATGTTGATCCAGCCCCTGCCATGGAACGCAGGCTCAGGGCCATCCTGAGCGCAGACGCGAAGGATTACACCCGTCTCATGGCCGATGACGAGATGGCCACCATCGAGACCCTCAAGACCTATCGTGAAAGCATGAGGACCCACATTGAGACGCACCTGGGCAGGGTTGTGGACTCACCGGGAGACAACCTGCTGGCCGAATTCGGAAGCGTGGTCAACGCCGTGCAGTGCGCCACAAAGATCCAGGAAGACCTGAAGGCGCGGAATAACGCCCTGCCCCGGGGCCGGAGGATGGAGTTCCGCATCGGCATCAACCTGGGTGACGTAATCATGGAAGGCGACAGGGTCTACGGGGACGGCGTGAACATCGCCGCGCGCATTGAGGCCTTGGCCGAGGCCGGAGGGATCTGCATCTCGGGCACGGTGTTCGATCAGATCGAGGACAAGCTGGCCTTCCCCTATGTGTACCTGGGCGAGCGGCAGGTGAAAAACGTCCGGAGGCCGATCCGGATCTACAGGATAGGCGAGGAGAGGACTCCACCTGTTAACAAAGGTTAAGTGAATGTAAAAACTTGTAAAATGAGATGACATCCATGGGGAAAAGGGTTCTAATCATAGACGATGACGCAAGGCTTCGGAAGTTGCTCAAGGAATATCTGGAGGGCAATGATTTTCAGGTCCTGACCCTCGAAGACGGTACCGAAGCCCTTGCGACCGTCAGGAAGGAATCCCCGGATATGGTGATCCTGGACATCATGCTCCCCGGGAAGGATGGGCTGGAAGTCCTCAGGGAGATCAGATCGGCACACAGCGTGCCCGTGATCATGCTGACAGCCAAGGGAGAGGAAACGGATCGGATCGTAGGACTGGAACTGGGCGCGGACGACTACCTCCCCAAGCCCTTCAACCCACGGGAACTGCTTGCCAGGATGAAGGCCGTATGGAGGCGATCCACGCCGGGCGGCAGAGCCGAACGAGATGAGGCCCACCTGATCAGTGCGGGAGGCTTGGCCCTGAACAAGGCGAAAATGACCGTCCTGGTTGAAGGCAGTGAGATCGAACTCTCCCTGACCGAGCACAGGATCCTGGAAGCCCTCATGACGAACCCCAACAGGGTGCTCACCCGCGATCAACTCATGAACATGGCCCGAGGCAGGGATTTCATGGCCTTTGACAGAAGCATCGATGTCCACATCAGCAAACTGAGGGCCAAGATCGAATCCGATCCCCGGTCTCCCAGGCGGATCAAGACGATCTGGGGCACAGGTTACATGTTCGTGGATGCGTGAGGAAGACCATGAAGCCGGGCAAACTCTACCTCAAGATATTCCTCTCTTTCCTCGCGGTTCTCGCAATAACGGAGATCCTCATCTTTGCATTCTTTATGGTGGCCGTGGGCAAGGATGTGGTTTACAGGATGGAACATGCGCAGGCCCTGCTCCTGAAGGAGGTCATTGAGGAAAAGATCAGGGCCGATCCCGACAGGCCTCTCTCCGAGAACACGGCGCTAAAACAATTCATCCGAAGGTTCGACCGGGAGATCAGGGCCAACATCTGGGTCGCGGGCACGGACGGGGTGCCATTGGTGAAATCTTTTGAGGGTGGTCTTCCGGTTCGGGCGGAAGCATCTTTCCGCAGGGAGACCAGGAAATTGGGGAATATCGAGGTCCACTACATCGAGAAGCGGCACCGGGATCTATATGCCATCATCCCCATTTCGGTTCCCAGCGGCAACCCTCTGGAAATCCACATCTTCTTTAGGATGAGACGGTCTGAACATCCCGCAGTCGGCTTCGCCGTGGGTCTCGCCGTGATCGGCGGGGTCATCGCCCTCCTGATCATCCCCATTTCCAGGTTCATCACCCGGCCCATTGGAGACCTTGAGAGATCGGCCCTCCGGATCGCCGGGGGCGATCTCTCCCACCGGGCAGGCGACGCGATAAGGAAGGACGAAATCGGCGAACTGGCCCGCTCGTTCAACCACATGGCCGAAAGGCTGGAGAGGATGATCCAGGGCGGTAGGGAACTGACCGCCAACATCTCCCATGAACTGAGGAGTCCCATGGCAAGGGTTCGGATTGCAGCGGAGCTGCTTAGGGACAAACTCGAAAGGGGTGAAACCGGGGATGCCGACCGCCATATCGATGAAATCCGGCAGGACATTGAAGAACTGGACCGCCTGATTGGAAAGATCCTGGATCTGTCCAAGCTGGACATTCACCAAAAGGCACTGAAGGCGGAAGAGATCGATATGGGTGAAATGATCGGCGCCCATCTGGACAAACTCGCATCGGTCATCGAGCAGAAGGGCCTGAGCCTTTTCTCGGACCTTCCGGCACGCCAGCTTGTCCGGGGCGACAGGGAAACCCTGTCCATGGCCTTCTCCAACATCCTGGACAATGCCGTCAAGTTCGTGCCCCCCGGAGGCCGGGTCGCGGTGGAGATTCACCCACAGGCGGAGACCCTGCTCATCAGCGTCACCAACACCTCCGAGAATCTCCCCGAAAAGGAGCTTTCGGAGATCTTCGAACCCTTCCATCGCTTTCGGGGTGAAAAGGCGGCCGGCTCAGGACTGGGCCTGGCCATCACCGGGAAGGTGGTCGGGAAACACGGTGGGACCATTGAGGCGGTGAATACGGATGAGGGCCTGTCCATAAGGGTTCGCCTTCCCCTAACACAAGCCGCGTGACGTTCGCCTCATTAAGACTACAGCTCATGGCTGAAACCCGCGAAGGACGGGCGCAAGGCACAAGGCGCACGGTGCAAGGAAGAGCCACGGAAGAGGTGAACCACAGACCCACACAGGCAATCAGGGAACCGCGACCTGCGGCGCCCTGACACGTTTT
Source organism: Deltaproteobacteria bacterium (assembly GCA_016926135.1). The sequence goes on along the minus strand of JAFGPH010000024.1, from coordinate 67 downwards.
CGTTTGGACGGGTCCACCCTCCGCAGTGGCTCTGCTACGGAGGACGGGTCGTCCGGACGAAAGTCTG
>JAFGPH010000182.1 GCA_016926135.1 Deltaproteobacteria bacterium | reverse complement strand
TTGTATCCTGGTCCGCGCAAGGGTTCTTGATCTCAGCACAGTGTCCATTTTGGCAGGTCTGGGCCAGGGCCCGCCCTGGCGCGACATTCCCGGTTGATATTTGTGTCGTCGTCGGAGCAAAGGTTCCGGGATCAGCACAGTGTCCGTTTTCAAAGGGTCTGGGCCAGGGATCTCGTGCTTCGGGTTTCGGATTTTCAACTTCTCCGCAAATCGCAGAGAAGTTACAGACTGAGGGTCTATAGTCGGGGTCCAGAACAGGGTTCACCACAGAGGCACAGAGAGCGCAGAGAGGGTCTTCTTTTGACTTGCAGTCGTCTCCCTGCAAGTCAAAAAAACAAAGTTCCTCTGTGACCTCTGTGCCTCTAGCGGAGCGGGTGGTGAAATGATCCTTTCTTTCACGACCAACGAATCACAGCGATACAGGCTGCGCCGAATACGTAACCGTATTTACGAAATGGCCCACTAAGGCTCGACGCTGGTGGATAGAAAGCTGAACGTTCAAAGCTCGCGGCTCCCCGGCATCCTGTGTCTGATCCTGGTCACCGGATATCTGATCGTGGGGCTGTGGCCCTTCGACTTTTTCCCCAGGAACAGGGTGTCTTGGATCGAGAACTCCCCCGGACTTCGATTCGAGGGGCCTGAAACCGGATCCGGTCGTGACGCCGGTGGTGTGGCGTTCACCCCTGCGACCCTCTCCTCTGGAGGGCAAGAGAAAGGCCGCGCCTTTTCCATCGAGATCCTTCTCCGGTGTGACCGCGAGCCCAAGGGCCGCCTTCCGAACATCCTTGCCTTCTGCGACCGTTCAAAGAAGATCGCTCTCATGGTGGGACAGTGGAAGACGTCTTTGATCGTGCGCAAGTACGAGCGGAGCACGATCGCCGGCAGGAAGTGGCGCGAGATCGGAGTTCGGGACGCCCTCCCGGCGGGTCGCACCCGGCTGGTCACCATCACGCAGGACGACACGGGGGTCGTCATCTATCTGGACGGGTTACCGGCAAAGCGGTCTTCTTCCTTCTCTCCTTTCCCCGACAAAGGGGCCCCGAGTGGGCATTACCTGCTGCTGGGGAATTCGCCGGACGCGTCGAGCGGCTGGTCAGGCAGTGTGAGCGGTGTGCGTCTTTTCAGTCGGGCCCTCACGGCAGAGGAGGTCCTTCGAAGGTTTGAGTCGTGGAGCAAGGGGGTTGGGGGGGATAGGAAGGGTGGCGAAGGCCTGTTTGTACAATACAGGTTTGCGGAAAGGGCAGGGAATGAGGTTCGGGATTCATCCGGCAGGGGCAACCACCTGCTGATCCCTCAACACCCTGTGTTTTCGCGTACGATCCTGGAGCCGGTCCGGTTCGATCTCCACAACAGGAAATCGCTTGCCCAGGACATGATTGTCAACGTGGCGGGGTTCATTCCTTTTGGTTTCATCTTTCCTGTGTGGCTGGGGAAGGTGGGTGTGTGGCCCAAAGGCCGAATCCTGGTGGCAGGCATTGCCGCCGGTTTCTTCGTCAGCCTGGCGATTGAGCTGACGCAGGGTTTCATCCCGGTGCGCTCCTCTTCCCAACTCGATGTCCTGTGCAATACGCTGGGAATGGCCGCAGGGTTGATTGTGTCCAATAAAAGGAAGAACCAAGTCCGAAGTCCTAGATCGAATCATGGCTAGGAGGCCGATAAGCCTGAATGCTTTGAAGCTTTTTTGTGGCGTTCCGGCTTCCCAGCCTTCTAGCTTTCCGGCTTTATTCCTGTGTAATTCCTTGCAACTTTGTGAAAGACAGTTACATTGATGCTGAACTCTTGTTCTTGCCCATTTGGGGTTTCCGTGATAGTAATAACAAATTCAGGCGCTTCCTGGATGATGGTTTTGGCACGACTATTGTATAAACAGAAATGGGAGTGATGCTGAACAATCTGGATGAGGGGGAGCGAGACCCTATGGGAAGGCCGGAATCCATGGTAGAAAAAATCAAGTTCGCCCCGGTCCTGAAGGGGAGTGATGCGCTGGCCAAGCGGATCGGGCGCAAACTTTTCTCGCCCTACCAGATCCTCCTCTCTCTGACCGACCTGCTGGTCGTCTACGTGGCTTTTTCTACAGGCATGTTGATTTCGGGGTTTTCGGTTTTTTTCTGGGAGACCACTACGCAGTCCCTCAACCTGCTGATCCTGACGCTTGTTGTGCTGGCGTTTTTCCCGGCCTACAGCCTGTACAGCTATCACCACCTGTTCCTGCGGCGGGAGCATTTCCTCCGCGTCCTGAAATCCTTTGCGTGGGGGTTCCTGGCCTCTGCTCTCGTGTTCACGCACTATGCGTACCCCGGGCTGCTGAGCGGCGAAACGTCCACCTACGGGGTTGTGGCGGCAGCCCTGGTCATTCTGGTTCTGAGTCGGTTCTACTGGAACTATCTGATTTACCTTGTCATGTCGATCGGGGTCAGCTTTCTCGCAATCGGAGCCCTGGCGCTCGTGAATGCGGGTGAAAAGCCGCTCGTCATGGAAGCCTCTTACGGCCTTGCCCCGTGCACCCTGCTGGCATTGGGGTTTGCGCTTGTCAACCGATATTTCTGGGTTCACGTGGTGTTTGGACATTGGATGCGTCGCCTCTTCAGAAAGCAGTTGGCCATCGTGGGGACGGATCAGGAGGCTGGGCGCATCACCCATCACATCATTTCAAACAATGCGCCGTTCTGGGTTTCCGGTTTTGTGACCCTGCACAAGACCCAGGAAGAAGAAGTGCACATGTCAAAAAGCCGGTTGGGAGAAATCAAGGACTTGCCTTCCATCATTCAGCAGCAAGGGATCGATGATGTGGTCGTCACGGACGAGAACATCGACAAGGCGCTCCTGGTCTCCCTGCTGGATTACTGCACCTCCGAAGGGGTCACCGTGTGGTTCCCTCCCAAGGTGATGCCGATCATTGACGTGAAACTGTACATTGACTCCTTTTGCGGTTTGCCCCTGATCCGGCTTTGCTCCCAGAAGCACAACTGGCTGTTCAACAAGATGAAGCATTTCCTGGACGCCGTGGTTGCAGTCCCTCTTTTCCTGGTGCTCCTGCCGGTGTTTGCCGTGATTGCGGCCGCGATCAAGGCGAATTCGCCGGGACCGGTGTTCTACCGTGCCAGGGCCATCGGAAAAGGCGGCCGGGAGTTCACGCTGTTCAAATTCCGCTCCATGAAGGTGGGGGACAGCTCCGATATCCACAAGCAGTATGTGACCAAATTGATCAAGGGTGAGATCAGCCAGGAAGGTTCTGAAGACCAGGTCTTCAAGATCAAGGATGATCCTCGCATCACAACTGTGGGAAAGCTCCTCAGAAAGCTGAGCTTCGATGAGTTGCCCCAGATCCTGAACGTGCTCAAGGGGGACATGAGTCTTGTGGGACCGAGACCCTGCCTGCCGTATGAGTACGAGATCTACAAGGACTGGCACAAGAAGCGGCTGAGCATAAGGCCCGGTGTCAGCGGATTGTGGCAGGTGGCCGGGAGAAGCGCCGTGACCTTTGAAGACATGGTGCTTCTGGACCTCTATTACATTTACAACCGCAGCCTTCTGATGGACATGAACATCGTTTATGAAACGGTTTTCGTTGTGCTCAAGAAGAAGGGGGCGTATTAGCTTTGTGCAGAGCCTGTTGCAGTATTTCCAGGAATCCGCTATAATTAAAGTCTAATGAGCTTCAGAACCTTCTAAAGAGAGGTGGGTGTCATGATTCGCGGTTTCTGGGGTGTGGTCGCATGTGTGTTTGTCCTGATTTCCTCCAATGCCTATGGGGCCGGGGTCACGTTGGCCTGGGACGCCCCGGAGGGGGAGACGCCCGTCACCGGCTACCGTATCTATTACGGCACGACCCCGGAGAGCCAGCCGACCAAGGTCGAGGCCGGGAAGCCGTCCCCCCTGCAGACCACGGTGGGTCAGCTTGCGGAAAACCAGACCTATTATTTCGTGGTGAGGGCTTACAACGACGCAGGCGAAAGCCCGGACTCCAACAAGATCACATGGTCCTATACGGATACGACTCCTCCCCTGCCTCCCGTGGGGGTCAGTGTGCAATAACTGGAAATCGTAGGCAGTTCAGGCATTTTCTCAAAGGCGGCAACCCGCATGGGGTGTGTCGCCTTTTTGCTGCTCCTTCTTGTCCACCCGCAGACCGTGCTTTTCACCGAGGGCCAGGAGTTCGTTCCTCCACCTCTCGTTTTCGAGCCGGCCCTTTTCGATCTTGGCATTGGCCGCCCGAATGATGTTCTCGTCCCCTTGCGCGATCCCCGCCATTTTTTCCCGAAAACCCTCATAAAGTGATTCGGCGCCGACGATGTAGATTCCGTGCAGGTCTATCACCTCCCGGGTCTCGGGCCGGAGGTCCCTCAGGCCTTGCAGGAATCGCTTGTACAGGGGCAGCACCTCGTCCCTGAGTGTCTCGTAGATCTTTCGGTCGGAGCGGTAGTTCGGCCCGGTCACGGCAGCGTATTTTTCCAGGGACACACGTTCGAGCTCTGCGATCCGCAGCACCCCCTGGTTGACGTAGCCTGCAAGGTCTTTGGCCACCTTGTTGGTGGCGCATCCGGGCCCGGTGATGCCCAGCAGCAGAAGTAGAACCCAGCAGCGGGTGAGCTGTCTCGTCATACCCCCCCTCCTTCAAATCCG
>JAFGPH010000001.1 GCA_016926135.1 Deltaproteobacteria bacterium | reverse complement strand
TGGTAGGCACGAAGGGGATTGAACCCTTGACCCCTGCCGTGTCAGAGCAGTGCTCTCCCACTGAGCTACGTGCCTACACGAGTGAACATGGTTTATTAGCAAGCCGGCATTCCGCTGTCAAGCCTATATTCACTCGGTCTCTCGGGAATTCCCTGTTCAACCGCGTCTCCGGCTATTGTGCCGGGCGCTCCCTGCGAAGGCCGTGCGATTTCACGCCGCGGGGTTCTGATCGGAAGGGCTTTCCGCGCTTTCTGCGTGGATGCCGGAGTTCTTTCGACCCGTGTTGTTGTCACCCATGCAGCGGAACCAGAAATGGATATAATGAAGCCCGGAGGCGATGGTGAAGAAGGCGGTAGCATAAAGAAGGATCGGATAGAGCCCCGCCGGCAGGATGATGTGGTTTCTGGAAAGAACCGCGATCAACGTAATGAACTGGAGGCAGGTCGTGATTTTGCTGAGGATGGAGGGTTTGATTTTCAGGTCCACACGATTGAGCGCCATCACTACCACCCCCAGCAGGATCAGGACGTCCCGGGCGAGAACCATCACAGCCAGCCAGGAAGGCATGAAATCCCTTACCGACAGCACCACGAAGCCGGATGCCAGTACGATCTTGTCGGCCAGGGGATCCAGGTAGGTGCCGAGTCTGCTCTTCTGATTGAACAGTCTCGCAACCATACCGTCTGCGCCGTCACTCAGCCCGCAGAGCACGAAAACCACGAGTGCAGAGAAAAATTCGTCCTGTATCAGGTAGATAACAAAAACCGGCGTCAGAATGATCCGGATCATCGTAATCAGGTTGGGGACGGTCATAGGGTGGATCCGAGGCATGGGTTGTCAGGGCGAGGGCTTGCTCTCCCTGAATTTGTCCTTGATCTTTCGAATCGCAAAGAGAGCATCATATCCGGATACGGCCCCCATGGGGTTGTAAATCCCGTTCTCAGCGTCCAGCCCCGCCCACTCCCTGCACACCAGGACGGAACCCAGGTAGGAAGCATCGTTCCTCACGTCTTTGTAAGGGGATACCGTACGGGCATACTTGGAAGACAAGAGGGGGTCCTGTAGCATTTTGCCCAGGATGTGAGCCACCATGGTTGCAAAGCCGGCCCTCGACACGAACTCATCCGGACCGAAGGTGCCGTCCACACGCACGCTCAAGCCCGGTATATCGATGGGGAGGATGCTTTCGACTTCCCCCCGAAGGGGGTGGCCGCCCAGGTCTGCGGGAGCGGCGCGGGCAGTCCGGGTCGATTTCGACCACTCCCTGTCCTTCGCATAGAACTCGCGGATCGACAGTTCATGCACGAAAAGGGCTGCGGTTTCGGCCCTGGAAATGCGATCTGCAATCCCGAGTCTCCTGCCGATGGCGGTGACCGGTCTGGATTTCTCGATCCGGTCGATCACCGTCAGTTGCGCCTTAGCGTCTTCAACCAGATCTTTGTCGATATTCACAACCTTCTGAAAGGTCTCTTTGGCCTTCTCAAACGCCCCTCCCGCTTTGAACGCAAGCCCCATGTAGTAATAGGCCTCCGATTTGTCCTTCAGAAGGGCACAGGCCTGCTCGTGATGCCTTTCAGCCTCCTCAAGCCAGTTCTCCCCCCTCCTGAGCGTGTGAAGTCGGATCCATCCCACGTGGACCTGAAATTCCTCTTCCCGGGTCACCGCAAGCACCCTGGCCTTTTCCATGAACTGAAATGCGGAGGCAAAATTTCCGTTGGAGGCGCGCACCAGCCCCATTCCCGCGTAGGCCCGGGAGTAACTCGGGTTGTGCCTGAGCGCATTGTTGAACTCCCTTTCAGCATCTTCAAACAGGTTTTTCTGCAGCAGTTTGAAGCCGTTGGAGGCGTGCAGTTCAGGCGTATCCAGCACGCGCTCCGGAAAACGGGGGCTTGTCGCACAGGAGGCCAGAAAAAGGGTCAGAAAGATTGCCGTCAGGACGCCGAGCAAGGAAAATGGAAAGTCTTGATTCATGATCGGTTCATCTCTCCCCATCGCCGACGCAGCCAGGCCGGAGCCCCGGAAAGGGGGCTTCAAACGCAGTGCAAAGGAACCCCCGTCCGGAGGAGCATGCTACTCCAGGACGATCAGAAGCCTGCACCTCTGAAGCACCCTCAGGTTGCCGGCACTGGCCTTGACACGGGCCGCGTCCGCATTGCCGATGACAATGTCTGAGGAACCCGTCTTGGAAGTCCGGATTCCTTTCACCTTCAAAGGCCTGGGGGCAACCCGGCCGTTCGCCTCCGCTTTGCCTGACGCGAAGTCCCTGACGTACCGTGCGACCCCCTCCATCAGGGCGTATTCCCTGCTGATGAACGGAGGGCCGAAGACCATCTGTCCGTCCTCGTCATAGATCTTCGGGACCATCGCCGGCCTCACCCTGATCCCCGAACACTCCACAATCAGGCCGGTAAAGGCCTTCTCCACTTTCTCTGCCGGTTTCTTCGGTTGAAGCACCGGATTGATCCTCTGAATATCTTTCGGCAGGAGGAGATCGGAAAGGGGGCCGGAAAGGTTCATTCGGATCGTCGCCTCCACGCTGCCGTCCCGCCGGTTTCGGATCCTCTGAACAGGTGTTTTCTGCGCCAGGAGCTGGACCTCCTTTTTCAGTGCCTCGGACCGGGCAAAAAGTTGGGCAACAGAAGTCCCGGAATCGACCTTGATCTTTCCCAGCAGATCCACCAGATTGCGGCGGGCCGCCTTTTCAGCCTCTGCAGCGAGCTTGCCCTGCTGCCGGTCCGCTTTCGCAGCGCGCTTGGGGGGAGCAGCGACACCCACGGCTTCGGCGGTTCCCTTCCACCAGTCGACTTTGCCGGAATGGAACACCTCCGTGTAAGCGCCTGCCTGAACCCTTCCGGGCAGAAGCAGGATCCCCAGAAACAGGAAGGCCGGCAGACAAATGAGCTTCTTCAGAATCATCAAAGATCGCGAGGCCTCACTTTTTCTGTGAGAAAATGTGCGATTTTTGTCGCCATGGCTTCCTCATCTTTCGGGTGAAGCCAGACCATTTCCGGGTCGGCTCTGAACCAGGTGAGCTGCCTCTTCGCATACCTGCGGGTGTCGGTCTGCATTTCCCGAACAGCGGTGCCGTAATCCCAGTCCCCTTCAAGGAATCGGATCACATGCCTGTACCCGATCGATCTCATGGACTTGAGATCCCGAGAGAAACCCTTCCGCAGCAGGCCTTTCGTCTCCTCGATCAAGCCCTCTTCGAACATCCGGAGGCATCGTTCATTGATCCGATGATACAGTTCTTCTCTTTCGATTTGCAAACAGATTTTCAACTCCAGAAAAGGCCTGTCGCTGAAGGCGTGCATGCTCAGGGCCTCCGAGTGGGGTTTCCGGGACAGCCCCATCATCTCCAGGGCACGCAGGATTCTGACCCGATCGTTGGGATGGATTCGCCCTGCCGACTCGGGATCCAGTTCTCTCAGCCTTGCGTGGAGCACTGCAGGGCCTTGCTCATCGCATTCCCGGCGAAGTCGATCGCGCAGGGCCGAGTCCACCGGCGGGCAGGCCACCAGGCCGCCCAACAGAGATCGGATGTAGAGGCCGGTTCCGCCCACCACGAACGGGTTCTTCCGCCTGTCCCGGATCTCGCGAATCGCTCTCAGGGCGTGGGATCGATACAGGGCTGCATGGAACGCTTCGTCCGGATCAACCACATCCAGCAGGTGGTGGGGAATCCCCTGCCGTTCCTCTGGCCGCAGCTTGGCCGTGCCCACGTCCATGCCGCGATAGACCTGCATGGAATCGGCATTCACGATCTCCGCGTCGAAACGAGACGCCAATTTCAGGGCCATCGAACTCTTCCCCGATGCCGTGGGTCCGGTGATCACCACCACTCTCACGCTTTCGCCCATCCCTGCATGCCCTCGTCGCAATGAGGTCCTCAAACGACCCGCTTGAACATTCGGTCCAGTTCATCATAGCGGAGCTTTTTCACGGTGGGTCTGCCGTGCGGACAATTCGTGGGCAGTTCCGAGCGAAAAAGCTGCTCCACGAGAGCGGACATCTCCGGCTGCGTGAGGCCCTGGTTCGCCCGGATGGCCCCATGACAGGCCATGACCGTCACCAGGCGGTCCAGCACGCCCTCCCG
>JAFGPH010000181.1 GCA_016926135.1 Deltaproteobacteria bacterium | reverse complement strand
AGGATTTCCCTCCAAAGGGTATTTCACGGCCTCTCCCGAAACGAGACCCTTTATGTCCGCTACAAGACCATGGACGGGATGTCCGATACTTCAATCAGGAGGAAGTTGCGCATCTCATTCCCCCGCCTCTACGAACTCAAACGCAACATCAGGAGGCAGATTGAACTTGCCTTTGCGGCATAAAGGCGAGGAGGGGTCTCGGGACTTCTGCAATGGGACCTGAGACCCCGCCAAGTGAAAGCAGGGATCTGCCTTGTAGGAACAGGACATTTTCGGTAAGATCGGCAGGAATTGAACCGGGAATTTTGGCGATGCGGACCTGATCGCTAAGGCTTCCTTCGAAGCTTGGCATTAGACTTAGCGAGTATATATGAACACAGCTACCCTGCATGAGGTGTTCCTGGCATTCAGAGAACAGTGCATATGGATCAGGTGCTGCTATAATACTTATGTAGCCCTGTACGACTCCGGAACAGAGACCAGCGATCTACTTTCAGAAGCAGCCAACATATTCTTTGGAGACCTAAACAAGATCTTGAGAGAGTACTGGTGGCTACAGGTGTCCAAGATAACCGACCCACCAGTAAGTAGGGGACGGGAGAACCTGACTGTTCAGCACATCAATACGCTGCTTTGCAGCGAGGGCCTAATGACGGCTGAGATCTCCTCATATTCTGAAGGTTTGATGCACTATCGGAAGCTCATCAAGGAGGGGAGGGACCGACTGATCTCTCATCTCGACAAGGAATCTGTACTCAAAGGAGGTCCTATTGGGGATCATGCCACCGAGGACGTGACAGCTTTCCTTGAAAACCTGCAACGTTATGTGGACGCCGTCGGTGCTGCTGTTGGAGTTGGTCGACTTGACTTCAGAGTCACCGCTGGACGTGGCGATGTAATAGATCTCATAGCGAAGCTAAAGGGAGGAGTCTGACATCCGCGTCAACCAGACGCTCAACACGCACCTCTGTTTCTTTTTGAGCTTGGTCGGCTCGCGCTAACTACGCAGGCGTTGGGTGAGATGGTCGATGAGGAAAAAGGGGAAAGAAAGGTGTCTACAATGATTGCACTCGTGATTGGCTTCGTCGTAGGGATCATCCTCTCGAAATTGTGCCAATGGCTCATGACCCAGGTGGGTTTCTTAGCTTTCCCTCTTGCGGCCGTCGCCATGAGGAAACGGAACCGCTTCCTCAACGTTGTGGCAATCAGCATTTCGGCAATCATCCGTTCGTATGTTGCTCTTTCGTTCACTGCAGCAGTAACGGTGTGCGTCCAATCAGCCTCGCAGGTGCGTGGGGTGGTCTTTGCTTTCGTTGCATGGCCCATTACATTCTTTCTCGCCAATTCACCAGCATGGTCTAGTCTCTGCACTTTCATTAGGCAATTCCGCGACACTGCAGAAGATAAGGTGGCCAAGGCAGGTGGCCTCTTCGACCAAGCCCGCGCGCGGCGAACCTATGGGGAGATGTACGTTTACTTCACATACACCCATCATTTAGTACTCATTATCTCCGTCATAGGTTTCGTTGTCCTGGCGGCCTGCCCGCCTTGCCGGACCGCTGGCTGGGCATGGGTTGAACGGCTGATTCCAAAGAAAGTCTTCACGCAAAGGCAAGCCCATCCGGAAAGGACGCTGTGCAAAGCAGCCCTGATGTCCTTCATAGAAGCTCATGCGATGATGTCTGACGACACTGGTAAAATTGTGCAACTGAATGAAGCGCAGGCAGAAACCATGAAGAACCTCATCAAGAAGGGAATCAGCGCAGCGTCCGGCGTACCTGACAGCTATCTAACCAGTGTGCATGCTGAATTGCCGAGGGAATTCCGTGACCACTTGGTCAAAGGTTGGCAGCTGTATCTCAACGGTCTCGACCAATCCAACCCCGATCTTCAGATTCAGGGGATTCAGCTCGTTCAGACGTGGGAATCATTCCGGCAGAAGCACGTGGATCTGCTGTACCACTCGATCGTAGAGTAGAACATGATCACAATCGACACCCAACAACCGGATCTAACACAACTCTGGTAAGGCCGCGGACGGCCTTGCCGGAGCGGTTCATCCGTGACATTCCCTATAGTAGGCCGAATCCACAGCAACTGCATGATTGGCTGGGAACACTCTATTTCACCGCGCACTCTGTCGGTCACAGCCACTGCAAGGAATCAAGTCTCGATAGCGAGTCAAGGTTTCTGCTGCAACACATCACTCTACCGCACGCCGAAACCGGCTATTTTCGAAGATCACACCCCGATCGACCTCCCCTGGAAACACAAAACGCAAAAAAGATCGACCGATCGACCTGATCGACCAAACCTCCAATATCAATGGTATTTTCAGGAGACGATGAACCGCATTTTTGCAGACGATCCTGAAAACCGAATAGCAGAGTAAGGGCCGAGGGGAAAACTCTTTGCCACGGCCCTGTGGCAAGTGTCTGGCGGGAAATAATGGACAAGGGACGGGGAGGGAACCTATACTCTTTCACCAATCCCTTGCGCACCAAGAAAGGCAGGACGAGTGCCAATGGACTTATTTCTACTGGATGCCATTCCCCTGAATACAGACCTGGTATCGAAGTATCCCCAGCTGTTGAAGTTGGCGGACGACATCTTCGAGGAGGTGTCCGGCGTTGCCAAAATCACCAATCCGTATCGGGGAAAGGAGGCACTGAAACTCATCCTGATAAACCTCCACAAGGGACACCGCAGGGGTAGGGCCGTCAGGTATTCCAGGGACAAGGCATTTTACGCCTCAGGCACCCGCTACCATGACATCTGGTTCAAGTATGACAGAGTTATTCCCATCATCGACGCCCTGAAAACCTTGGGATACGCAGGGTCGATAGAAGGAACCATGCAATGGAAGGAGGTGATCGACATGACCGTGATCGGATACAGAAGGATTTCGACAGAGGACCCAGCCAGAGCACCCCGAATCCGGCGGCACGAATTCAGTTTGGTTGCCAAGCGGTGCGTTCTGGAGTAAAAGAACAGTAGCAACATGCCATAGACAAGGAGGACCGGGGCAATGAGCAAGACCATAGAGATAGCGATCCCGGATGAAGTGTTTCTCGGGCTTCGAAAGACACCTCAGGAGTTGGCTTCAGAGTTGCGCCTCGCCGCAGCAGTCAAATGGTATGAGACCGGTGCTGTGAGCCAAGGAAAAGGGGCTGAAATAGCAGGGGTCAGCAGAGCGGAATTCATAGAGGCGCTATCCCGCTTTTCAGTGTCACCGTTTCAGGAGACCGCCAAAGAGGTATTGGATGCGGCGCGCGAGGGAGAAGAATGAAACGCGCTGTAAGCAATGCTTCCCCTTTGATTGCGCTGGCAAAGGCTGACCTTCTCCATCTCTTGCCGCAGCAATTTTCGGTGATCATCCTACCACAGGCTGTAGCGGAAGAGATCTTGCGGGGTCCAGAGAAAGATCCCATGCGCAGGCAACTGAACGAATTGTCCTGGATCAAAAGGGTGACATTGAAGCCACCCCTGAGCCCTCTGGCCTACTGGCAGCTGGGAAGGGGGGAATCCGAGGTGATCGAGTACGCCCGCCATCAAAAGAATACCATTGCTCTCCTCGATGATAAAGATGCCCGAAGATCCGCATCAGCAATGAAGATCCCTGTGATGGGAACGCTGGGAATAGTGGCGAGATCTGCGCTAAGCGGCGGCACCCTTTCTTTCGACGACATGATCCGGCGATTGCAGGATGCTGGGACATATCTGGATCAGGGCATCATCTCCGCGGTGCGGAGGGGGCTGAGCAGAGCGCGATCATGAACAAATAGTTTTGATTCACCTCCAACCTGCCACCGTCTCGCCGACCAGGCCCCAAAATCCTCACAATCAACTGCCCGCCGATGACAAGGTGTGCTCTTTCTTCCTCCACGGGTATGGTTTCCGATCATCGCCAAGAAATGGTGGCAACCAGAAAGGGCTATGAGAGTTCTCCCTGAAGGCCGAAAAGAACACCATCGTACTGGGAAAAGTGTGAAAGTTGGCAAAAGAACTCACATGATTATGGAACAATAACCTATGTATCATTTCGAAATCACATATTATAATCATAAATCGCCGTGAAAAATGCGTGAAACAAGATCACAATAGATTTATAAAAATAAGTCAAATTGATTATGAAAAGTAATAAAGAATGCTTCGCAATAAGTTCTATTTAGAAGAGCTGGCCTTAAAAACCCTTATACCTTAGTGTATGTGCGGGTTCAAGTCCCGCCCCAGGCACCAGAAAACCCAAGAGATTTTCAATTCCGTAACCTATACCCGTCTTTTTGGCGGCAAGTCCTGTTCCATGCTCCCCGAATATCTGGGCTCAAGGGGTAAGAAACGGATCAGGTCTGCCACGCACAAGACCGTAACAAGGCTGTTGACACTGAAACAAATCCTGATACAATTTGTGGTATGATCAAGAACTTCAGGCACAAGGGGCTTGCCGAGCTTTTCGAGCGCGGAAATACCCGTCGGGTGCGGCAGGACCTGCAATCAAGGTGTCTGCGCCGCCTGGAGGCATTGGATCAAGCAGAGTCACTGACGGATCTGAACGTGCCGGGATTCAACTTCCACGGCCTTCGTGGGGTGCCTAAACGTTACAGTATCCACGTAAACGGCCCATGGTCCATTACCTTTGAGTGGCAAGAAGGGGATGTGCTGAGGGTCGATCTTGAACAGTATCATTGAGGGAAATTCATGGGAGAGTATTCAGTGAAACGACCTTTAAATCGCCCACCGGTCCATCCAGGTGAGGTTCTGCGCGAAGATGTGCTTCCGGCCATGGGGCTGTCGGTCAGCCAAGCTGCACGTCGACTGGGCATTTCCCGCCAGCAGTTGCACCGTGTTCTTGCCTGCACCCATCCAATCACGACGGACATGGCCCTCCGGATCGGTAAGTTTGCTGGCAATGGGCCAGTTCTGTGGTTGCGCATGCAACAGACCTACGATTTGTGGCACGCCGAGCGGCGGATGCAAGATGAACTATCAAAGATTGAACCTGTTGCTTCCCTTGGCTCCAGCGTCTGATCATGAAGACAGCAGGTCTGGATGGAAAGGGAGGCGAATCATGGGCAAATCCGAAATGATCCGGCCGAGGATTGGACCCGATTTTAAAGACAACAACCGAGTATCGATGTCGGCCACGGAGGTGTTTTGAGGATGCCTATTTATCTTGTGCAGCACGGTCTGGCTCTGCCGGCGGAGGTTGATCCGAATCGCCCGTTGTCCAGTGAGGGTCGGGGGGATGTTCAGCGTATCGCGGAATATCTGCGAAAGGCGGGAGTTGCGGTTGGAAAGGTCTGTCACAGCGGCAAACTCAGGGCGAAGGAGACCGCAGAAGTATTCGCAGGGCAGATCGGGGAGGGCGGCGTATACCAAGTGGGCGGGATGAGGCCCAACGATAATGTGAGAGAATTTGCCGCGGGCCTCGAAGAAGACAACACGCTCTACGCCGGACACCTGCCCCATCTTGAGAGGCTCGTTTCATACCTGACAACCGGGGATGAAAACGCAGGTGTGGTCGAATTCGTAAACGGCGGGGTTGTCTGCATGGAGAAGGACAACACCGGCTACCACATTGAATGGTACCTGCGACCCTCCCTGTGCAGTGTGTGATGGGTTCATTTTTCTCCTCCGGCGCCCCCTCCGTCAGCAGTCGGAAAACCTAAACCCCTTGGCGCTGCACGATGCTCTTGAACCCCATCCGTAGCCTTGAACATTGGCAATCATAAGTGGTATAGGAACGTTCTCGACCGACCTTGGCGAGAGACGGAAAGGGACGCGGCTTGGAGTGGTGAACGTAGAGAAGGACCTGGCTTTTGTGACGGAGAATACGGATACCTGATTTCTGCCACACCTGCGACAGAATTCTTTGGTTTTGGATGAGAGAGCAATGACAACCGTTATGACCATGAACACCGAAGACAGACACACACCCCGGTTCTTTGAGAAGACCCCCATATCCATCGAGCGTGGGGAGGGGGTCTACGTCTGGGATGAAGAGGGAAACAGGTTCCTGGACCTCACTTCAGGCTGGGGCGTGACCTGCCTCGGCCATTCACACCCGGCAGTCACGGGTGCGCTCCTCGAACAGGGCAGGAAGATCATCCAGAATCCAAACTCGGGAGTGACCTATTCGCCTGTGCGGGCCCGGCTGCTTTCGATGATGGCACGGATTCTCCCACCGCCCCTGACGCGGGTGTTTTTCTCCAACAGCGGAGCGGAAGCGAACGACGCTGCCATCAAACTGGCGCGCAAGGTGACGGGCAGGTTGGACGTTATTTCCACCCACCAGAGTTTCCACGGTCGGACCATCAGCACGGCCTCAGCCACGGGGCAGGCCAAGCACCGGGAGAAATTCAACCCCTCGATGCCCAACTACCGGTTCGTTCCCATTCGGTGGTTTTGCCGTGTCGGACCAAATCGCCTCCAGGTTCGAGATCGGTGACCACGGAGGCACCTATTGCGGCAATCCGCTCGGGTGCGCGGTAGCCTATGCGGTGATCACCTACCTGCTCGACAACGACATCTCGGTGAATGTCGCCCAAATGGGCGCCCTTGCCCTGAATCGCATGCAGGGGTGGGTGGGGGAATATCCCGAAATGATAGCAGGTGTTCGCGGCAGAGGGTTACTGCTGGCGGCGGAGTTCATGGACGAAGGCACAGCGAGTCTTATTACCGAAAAATGCCTCGCAAGGCGTCTGTTTGTAAGACAAACGCAGGGAACCATGATTCGAGTCTTCCCGGCCCTCAACATAAGGCCTGAA
The DNA here is from genome assembly GCA_016926135.1 of Deltaproteobacteria bacterium. The sequence continues at coordinate 4,654 of JAFGPH010000181.1, read as the reverse complement.
GAGATGGACGAGGGGCTCAGCATTATGGAGGCTGCAATCGGAGGGGTGGCAAAAGGGCTCGGTTAGTGCCCATCCGGGACGCGATCAAGACCATGTCCCGGCTCGATCCGGGCTGTCGGGATTTGAGGAAGGAATCGACTGAAACGCATGCTGCACCTCAAGGAAACAGAGCACAGCTCGGGATTTCCCATTGGGGCCGTGATCTTTGACCTGGACGGCACCCTTCTCGACACCAGAGAAATACTTTTTAACGTCGTAGAGAGGGCACTGGAAAGTGTCGATCTCCCCATGGTCTCGAGGGAAGTGCTCGTGGAGGCCGCATCAGAGGGAGACTTCGACTGGAACAGGGTGCTGCCAACCCTATCGGAAAGCGGCAGGGAAGAGATTATCGTTAGAATCCGCGCGGTCATCGGTGAAATCTATCCTCGCCTCCTGAAGGAAAGGGCCACTCTGATTCCGGGCGCTGCGAGACTCCTCAGGGTCCTCTCAGAAACGGGGACCAAGATCGCGCTGGTCACTTCCACTCCGAAAAGGTACATGGATATCAAGCTGCGCGTTCTCAGGAGTTCGGGTATCGAAGCCCTTTTCGACGTGATCCTGGGCGCCGACGATGTGGAAAAGAAAAAGCCTGATCCGGAGCCCCTGCTTGAGTGCGCGAGACGATTGGGCATTGCCCCCGGGGAATGCGTGTATATCGGCGACATGCGCATGGACATCAGGGCGGGAAAGTCGGCAGGGATGAAAACAGTAGGTGTGCTGACGGGTTTTGATAACCCCATGACCCTGGAAGTCGAAAGCCCGGACGTGATCGTGGATACGGTCGCAGTCTTGGGCGAGACGTTTGGCCTGGGTTGAGGTAAAAGATGCGTATCTACAGGAAAGGGGAGATCGTCGAAGGATTCCATGTTGCAGGCTTTGCGGGGGTGCCGGTCTACCTTCTGGATGCGGCCGAGCCCGTTCTCTTCGATGCGGGATGGAGCTTCATCGCCCATCTCTACGAGCAGGACATCAAGGCCGTCCTTGGAACACGTCGGCCTGACTCTCTGTTTCTCACCCATTCCCACTTTGACCACGTGGGCGCGGCCAAGTATTTCAAGGATGCCTGGCCTGAAATGAAGATTTGCGGTTCTCGGAAGATCCGGGAGATATTTGCACGGTCTGGAGCCGTCCAGTTGATGAGGGACCTCAACCGCGACCTGGCCCCTCTGGCAAGGGAATTCGGGCTTGAGCCCTGCCAGGAAGATCCTTTCGATCCTGTCGAGATCGATCTCCTGTTTTCAGGAGACGAGGTGATTTCGGTGGGTCCCGATCTGAGCGTGCAGGTGATCCACGCACCCGGTCACACGTGGGACTTCATGAGCTACTGGATTCCTGAAAGAAGAATCCTCATTGCATCCGAGGCAGTGGGATGCGAGGACTCGGCGGGATACATCCAGCCCGAATTCCTGGTAGACTACGATGCGTATCGTCGGTCTCTGGCGATACTGGCGAGTTTGGATGCGGAGGTGCTCTGTCCGGGCCACCTGGTGGTGCTGACAGGACCGGATGTGAGAGAGTACCTAATGCGTTCCATAGAGACGGCCGAGGCGTTTTTGGCCATGGTGGAGAGGTTTCTCAAGGAGGCAGGAGGGGACGTGGACCGGGTGGTCGCGAGGGTCAGGGATACGGAATGGGCCCCGAAACCGTACCCGAAACAGCCTGAAGCACCCTATCTCCTGAACACCAGGGCAAAGGTGAAAAACATCTTTGAACGTATGGGCCGAGAAGAGATGTGAGAGCGTTCACAGGCTCTCACTGGAGGAAGCGGATCATTTTGAGCAGGTTGTCCCCAGCAAAGAGGTGGGCAAGCGTGATCAGGGGTGTGAGCAGGATCCTTTGCACGATTCCCGTGTGAGCGAAGTTGTCGAGCAGGATGATGCCCAACAGAAGAATAGGCCCATAGCGCTTCAGACGCCAGTAACCGGCAGCCGCACGGGGCGGAAGAAGGTTCTCCAGCACATGGGAGCCATCCAGGGGAGGAATGGGGATGAGGTTAAAAAGGCCCAGACCGAGGTTCATGAGGATCATGTAAAGGAGCACCCGCACGTAAAGCTCCCAGGGCAAAAGGAAATAGCGAATGAAGATGCCCGTCACAAAAGCGGCTGCGATATTCGCTACCGGGCCGCTGAGGGCCATGAGGATGATGTCTTTTCGGGTATTCTGGAAATAGGAGGTGTTGACCGGGACCGGTTTCGCCCACCCGAAGTTGAAGAGGAACAGGGAGATCGCTCCCAGGGGGTCGATGTGAGAGATCGGATTGAGGGTGAGCCGGCCTGAGAGCTTCGCAGTGGGATCCCCCAGGGAGTAAGCCGCTTTTCCATGGGCATACTCATGGATCGTGATGGCAAAGAGAAGAACGGGGATCTTCACGATCCATTCCGTGATATCCAGATTCATTCGGGGGCTCCTCCCCGATCGGAAGACCCCATTTTCCAGATTCCATACTGTCCCTGTTTCATGTATAGTAATGTAGCAAGAAAGGCTTCCTCCAGCAAGGTCAAAACGGGAGGGGAGGACCATGACAGCGAGAAGGGCTGATTTTTCGGGTAGCTGGTATCCTTCCAAGGAGCCGGAGTGCAGGCGGGTGATCGAGGAATTCGCGAAGACCGCGGAACCCTGCCCCCCCGGCAAGGGGAAATTCGTGGGGGGAATAGTGCCCCATGCCGGCTGGTACTTTTCGGGAAGAGTGGCCTGCAGCGTCATTCAATGTCTCAGCTCCGGAGGCGGATTCCCTGAGACCGTGGTCATTTTCGGCCGGCACCTGCACCCCGGCGGCAGGAACTACATCATGAAGGAAGGTCGATGGGCCACCCCTTTGGGCGACCTGGAGATCGACCGGGAACTGGGCGACCAGCTCTCCTCGAGATTCAGCTTTGTCGTGGAAACCCCGTCCCGTTACGATCAGGACAACACCATTGAATTGCAGCTCCCCTTCATCAAGTATTTTTTCCCCGATGCAAAGATCCTGCCTGTGGGGGCGCCACCCGTATTGCGATCCCTGGAGATCGGCGAGAGCGTTGCGGAAATAGCGGAGACCGTAGGTCGCAGGATCATGGTGCTCGGTTCCACCGACTTGACCCATTATGGTCACAACTATGGTTTTACACCCATGGGAACGGGGCCTGAAGCGGTCCAGTGGGTGAGAAACGAGAATGACAAGAAGGTCGTAGATCTCATGCTGAAAATGGACGGCCGTGTAGTGATCGAGGAATCACTGAGGAATTACAATGCCTGTTGTTCAGGGGCCGTTGCAGCGGCCATTGCCGCCGCCAAGCGGCTTGGGGCCGTGGAGGCCCTGAAATTGTCCTATACCACCAGTTATGATATAAGACCCGACAGCAGTTTTGTGGGATATGTCGGCATTGTGTTTTCATAGGGTGCCCCCTGCACGGCCGCAAGCCGGGGGTCCTTTTCGCGGAATGCGGGTAACGTTCGGATACATATCGAAGGTCAGGCATGCACAAGGATAGAATCAAGCTGGAATTTCTGGTCCATGATCTGAAGGTTCCTTTGGCCGTCATCGAAGCAGGGATCTCCTCGCTCCTCCAAAAACAGGACAAATACGGGCCTTTGACCGAAAAGCAATTGCGCGTCCTGGAGAGGGCACTGAGGAACACCATCGTGACGCAGAGGCTGGTCAATGACGTCCTTGAACTGGGAAGGTCCAGCGAGGGCGTGATTACGAAGAGCAGGTTCGCCATCGCGAGTTTCGTGGAACAGGCGCTGGTAGAGATTTTTGATCTGAACGACCATGAGACCACCGAGCGGATCAAGGAGTGCAAGAGTTTCCACGCGCTCCGGAACACGGTTGCTGAGAAGGGACTCTTCCTTGAGGTCGGCCAGGGGTTGTGGGAAAAAGAGGTGTTTCTGGATGAGAGCAAGGCCAAGCAGATCTTGCGAAACCTTCTGAACAACGCCTTGAAATACCGAAGGGAGCGAGTGGATCTCAGGATCACAGAGGAGTCGCCTTTCCTCTGTCTCACCGTAAAGGACGACGGGGAGGGAATACCCTCCAGCTATCACGGAAAAATCTTCGAGTGCTATTTCCAGATGGATGCCAGGACCAGTCATTGCGTGAGGGGGCACGGACTGGGCCTCGCGGGGGTGCTGGTTCTCCTGGAAGACATGGGGGGCAGCCTGGTGCTCGACAGCGACGTGGGCAGAGGGGCTTCATTCCTGGTCAAGATACCGCTTTAGAGAAATTCCTCCATGTCCTTCTTGCTCACGACCCGTTTGCTGTCAAAATCCTGCCAGAACTCTTCATCCTTTTCCCGCCAGGCAGGGCCGAATTGCCTGTCAAAGAAGGGCTTCAGCTTGCCGAACCACCTGGCCTGTTTTTCCAGACCCTTGTGGCGGGCCTCCAGCATATCCCTCAAGAACCCCGCAATATCTGAGAGCTTGTCCTTGGGAACGTAGGATTGGGCCCCTTCCTTGATGGACTTGATCAGGTTGTCGGGGCTGAGGGCGTGGGCGGTCAGCATGAGGACGGGGATCCCTCTTTGCGTGGCTATTCGAAGCAGCTCGTACCCCCTCACGCCCATGATATCAAAGATGGCGGCATCATAGGTGTTCTTGTCGAGGAACTTCTTTCCCGATTCAAAGCTGGGCGCCTTGT
>JAFGPH010000180.1 GCA_016926135.1 Deltaproteobacteria bacterium | reverse complement strand
GATACCGAAGCGAGCAGAGGCATAGCGGATGTGACAAGATACGACACCACCAAGACTCCCCTGGGCCGGGTGGTCAAGCCGGAGGATTTGACGGGTGCGGTGTTGTTCCTGGCTTCTGCGGAAAGTGATTTCATCAGCGGACAGACGCTGTTGGTTGACGGTGGCCGGGTGATGCACTGAAGGGTAGAGGGTGCACGGTACAAGGTGCAGGGAAAAGATGCTTCCTTGTCGAATTCCCGTGAGCCGCGGACCGTGGTCCATGAGCCATCATTACACCTCATTCCTTGGAATTTCGAGGGTTCTCAAATAGAGGGATTTCGCAAGCTCAACTTGCGTTCTGTACGTTACTGACCATACTGGGAGCGGGCATACGACGCAAGGCGGGGTGTACGGACGATTCTCCCTCCTGGTCGGCGGAGAGGGAAAGGGCGAGGGGGCGAGGTTTCAGAGTTGGAATACCTGACACCATTCAAGGAAGGGATCGATCTCATCAGGGAGGCGGGAGGAGATGCCTTCACGCTCTGCTGGCAGTGCGGCCTGTGCTCCGCAAGCTGCCCCTGGAACACGGTGAGGACCTACCTGCCCCACAGGATGATCTGCCAGTCCCGTTACGGCCTCGTTGATCTGGATGACGAAGACTGGTGGCTTTGCTCGACGTGCAACATGTGCGTCAGCCGATGCCCGCGCGGGGTGGCCATCACGGATATCATGCGGGCGGCCCGGAAGATCATGCTGGAGTTTCAGTACGAGAGGGCCCCTGCAAGCCTCCGCAGCGCCATGGGGAACCTCAGCAGTGAGGGGAACCCCTGGGGAAACGAAAGGGCCCAGCGGGCCGCATGGGCAAAGGATCTGGGCATTGAGGCCTATTCATCGGAGAACCACGATCTGCTCTATTTCCCATGTTGTGTCCCCGCCTATGACCCAAAGCTCGGGAGCGTGGCCCGGGCCACGGCCACTTTGCTTCGATCCACAGGGGCATCCTTCGGCATCCTGGGTGAAAGGGAAAGCTGCTGCGGCGAAAGTGTGCGAAAAGCGGGTCTGGAGACCCTATTCGACTCCCTGATGAAGAGCAACGTCGCCGTATTCAAAGAAAAAAAGGTCAGACAAATCATTGTCACCTCACCCCATTGCCTCACCACCTTCAGGCAGGAATATCCCGGACTGAACGGCAAGGTCAGGGTCCTTCATCTGACCCAATACCTGGCGGGTCTCGTGGAGAAGGGGATGCTTCCCCTGCGGAGGGAACTGAACCAGAGGATCGTCTACCATGATCCCTGCTACCTGGGAAGGCACAACGGCATCTACGATGAACCGCGAACGGTGCTGGGAAGCATCCCGGGTGTCACTCTGATGGATGAAGTGGATTGCAGGGAAAACAGTCTCTGTTGCGGCGGCGGTGGTGGCCGGATCTGGATGGAGACGCTCAAGGGAGAGCGCTTTTCCGACATCCTGGTCGAACAGGCGGTCGAAATGGGGGCGGATATCCTGGTTACCGCCTGCCCCTATTGCCTCTTGAACTTCAAGGACAGCGTGGCGACATCGGAGAAGGCGGGTACGCTGGAGGTGAAGGACATATCGGAGGTGGTCCTGGAAGCCTTGGGGGGGCAAGAATGATTCACCACAGAGGCACGGAGAACGCAGGGGGGCTCTTTTCGCCTGTAGGGAGACGCCGACAGGCGAAAAGAGCCCCCGTTATTCTTCTTGGAAACACTGTTTTTTCGAAGAATACGCACGTGTACAAGTCCGAAGCGTCTTCTGTGTTTGACGTTTTTGGCAGGACGTTTTCATTTGATGCTTCTCCGTGCTCTCTACAGCCTCTGTGGTGAGATCCTGGATGGGTGATGCACAAAGCATGAATACCGGTGATGAAAAAATTGGAGCCGTCATGGTGGTCGGGGCCGGCGTGAGCGGCATCCAGGCCGCTCTGGATACGGCCAAGGCCGGGTTCAAGGTCTACCTCGTGGACAAAGGGCCTGCCATCGGGGGCAAGATGGCCCAGTTGGACAAGACCTTTCCCACCAATGACTGTTCCATGTGTATTCTCTCTCCCAAGTTCATCGAATGCGCCACGGATCCCAACGTCGAAATCATCACGGACGCGGAGGTGGAACGTCTGGAGGGGGAGGCCGGGGACTTCCGGGTCACCTTGTTCCAGAAACCCAGGTATGTGGATCCGGAGAAGTGCACGGGGTGCGGAACCTGCGCGGAATACTGTCCCGTCCATGTTCCGGATGCCTACAACGAGGACCTTTCGACCCTGAAGTGCATACATCTGCCCTTTCCCCAGGCTGTGCCCGCCGTTTCTCTGGTTGACCCCGAACGCTGTCTTTTTCTCGAGAGACGAATCTGTCAGATCTGTGTGCATGCCTGCAGGAACAAGGCCATTGATTTCCACCAGCGGGAGAGGAGACGCGAGATCAGGGTGGGGAGTCTCATCCTGGCTCCGGGTTACGAGGCCTTTTCCCCGCGGGTTCAGAGCCAGTACGGGTATGGAAGGTTTCGGAACGTGGTCACCAGTCTCGAATATGAGCGGATGTTGAGCGCCTCGGGGCCTAACCGCGGGGAACTCCGACGGCCCTCGGACGGCCGTCATCCAAAAAGGATCGCGTGGATTCAGTGCGTGGGATCTCGCGACAAGACCGCAGGGAATCCTTACTGCTCCTCGGTCTGCTGCATGTATGCGATCAAGCAGGTGCTGCTGAGCAAGGAACATGACCCGGAGCTGGAGGCGCATGTCCTTCACAACGACATCCGCGCCTACGGCAAGGGTTTCGAACGTTACTATGATAGGGCCAGAAACACGCCGGGTGTGCGGTTCACCTGGAGCAAGGTCTCTGTTCTGGGAGAAGACAGGGAGACGGGCACGGTGAGGCTCCGATACCGGTTGAATGGCACCGGCCTCAAGGACGAGGATTTTGATCTTGTGGTGCTCTCCGTGGGGCTCCTCTCCCCTGAAACGAACCGGCACCTGGCTTCGAGACTCGGCATCACGGTCAACGAGTATGGATTCTGTGAAGGCTCGCCCTCCTCACCCATGGAGACATCCCGCCCGGGGATCTATCATTGCGGCGTTTTCCATGCCCCCATGGACATCCCGGACTCCGTGACCATGGCCAGCGGGGCCGCCTCCCTGGTTTCACAGCTCCTGAATGACCGCCGTGGCACCCTCGTGGAGAAAAAGGAGTACCCTGTGGAGCGGGATGTGCGGGGGGAGCCTCCCAGGGTGGGGGTCTTTGTCTGCGACTGCGGCACCAACATTGTCAAGACCGTGGACGTGAAAAAGGTCGTGGAGTACTCCCGGGGACTCATGGGGGTGGTGCACGCGGAAGAGAACACCTTCAGCTGTTCCATCGACTCCGTGACGCACATGGCGAATGTGATCCGGGAGAAAGGTCTCAACCGCCTGGTGGTCGCGGCGTGCACGCCGAGGACCCACGAGCGGGTTTTTCAGGACGCCCTGCGCGATGCGGGGCTGAATCCCTTTCTGTTCGAGTTCGCCAACATCCGGGAGCAGTGCTCCCTGGTCCATATGAGGGAAAAAGGAAGTGCAACGGACAAGGCGAAGGACCTGGTCCGAATGGCGGTCGCCAGGGCCACGCTGCTGGAGCCCCTTTATCAGGTCTCTTACAGGGTCAACCGCTCCGCCCTGGTGATCGGTGGCGGCCTTTCCGGCATGGTGGCGGCCTTGGGCCTGGCTGAGCAGGGTATTCCGGTGCATGTGGTCGAAAAGGGAGAAGAACTGGGGGGCACAGCCAGAAGGATCCACTACACCATCGAGGGAACCGATATCCAGGCCTATCTCCGTGATCTGATCAAAAAGGTGTACAAGAGCTTGCTCATCCAGGTGCACACGGAATCCCGCGTTGTCGATTTTTCAGGTTACGTAGGGAATTTCGTCTCCCGAATTGCGGTGGGAAAACGGGGGTTGCTGAAAGAGATTCCCCACGGCGTCACCATCGTGGCCACGGGAACGGAGGAGTTCAAACCGGCCGTGTACGGTTATGGCGAGGATCCCCGCGTGGTCACCCAGTTGGAGCTGGAGGGTGAAATCCAGGCGGGCGGCGAACGTCTGAAGCAGTGCGGAACCATGGTGATGATCCAGTGTGTTGGTTCGCGGGAAGAGGAACGACCATACTGCAGCCGGGTATGCTGCTCCCATGCCGTCAAGAACGCCCTCAGACTGAAAGATATCCATCCGAGCATGGATATCTATGTTCTGTACCGGGACATGAGGACCTACGCATTCAGGGAAGACTATTACCGCCGGGCCGCGGAAAAAGGGGTGACCTTCATTCGCTACGAATCAGACGACAAGCCGGAAGTGGCGGCGATTCAAGAAGAGGGTCGCCCTGTGCTGAAAGTCGCCGTCACGGAGCCCACCCTGGGCGGGCGCCTCCTGATTGATGCAGACATGGTGGCCCTGGCCGCGGCCGCCATTCCGCCGCAGGAAAACAGGTCGTTGTCCCGACTCCTCAAGGTGCCCCTGAACGAGGACGGTTTTTTCATGGAGGCGCATATGAAGCTCCGTCCCGTGGAATTTGCCACGGACGGCATCTTCATGTGCGGTACGGCGCACAGTCCCAAGTTCATCGATGAGAGCATTGCCCAGGCCCAGGCCGCCGCCTCCCGTGCCCTCACCGTCCTGGCGCAGGAGGAATGGAAGGCGGGCGGGCCGGTTTGCAGGGTCACGGCGCGGAGGTGCAGCGGGTGCGGGCTCTGCGTCCAGGTCTGCCCCTATCAGGCCGTCACCCTCGGAGAAGAGGGATTTGCGGTAGTCAACCAGGCCCTGTGTAAGGGGTGCGGTGTGTGCGTCGCATCCTGCCGGAGTGGTGCGCTGGATTTGGGCGGTGTCAGCGATCAGCAGACATGGTCCCTGATTCAGGCCCTTTGAGGGGAGGACGCGGTAGGCAGCAGGCAGTAAGCGGTAGGGAGTAAGCAGGAGGAAGAGAAACGTTGGAGAAAGCTTCTTTGCGTGATGTGCAGGATTTCAAAAGCGGAATGGTGAAAAACATGCAGGAATCCAGCACGTGGGAGCCCAAGATCGTGGCCTTTCTCTGTAACTGGTGCAGTTACGCGGGGGCGGATCTGGCGGGAACCAGCAGAATCCAGTATCCGCCCAATATCCGGATCGTTCGCGTGCCCTGCTCGGGAAGGGTGAACCCCTTTTTCATCCTGGGCAGCCTGCAGAAGGGCGTGGACGGGGTTCTGGTGAGCGGCTGTCATCCCGGGGAGTGTCATTACCTGAGCGGCAACTACAGTGCAAGAAGGAGGTTTGCCCTCCTGAAAAGCCTCCTCGAGTTTGCCGGTATCGAGGAGGGTCGCGTACAGTTCAGCTGGGTATCGGCGTCCGAAGGGGTCCGGTTCGCGAAACTGATCGAGAGCGTGACGACCCGGATCAAGGCACTGGGACCGTCGAAGAAACTGGTGAAAAACCCGCATCGAGGTCCGTCTCATGTCGCCGTTGACGTATGACATCAGGGAAGCGGCAAGAAAACTCCTCCTGGACAAAACGGTGCAGGTGGTGATCGGTTATGAGCGGGGAAGCATGCCCCTCAGGAGCAGGCCCTGTTTTGTGCGAAGAGCGGAGGATGTGGAGCGGCTGATCTGGAATGGATGGTGTGAAAACAGTCTGGCCGCCTACCTCCCCAAGAGGAAAGAAAAGGTGGCCATCGTGGCCAAGGGATGTGACAGCCGCGCCGTGGCGGAGCTCATCAAAGAAAACCAGGTGAAGAGAGACCAGGTGGTCATCATCGGTGTGTCCTGCCGGGGCGTGATCGACCGCGCCAGGGTGGAGGCCGCAGCGGCCTCCAGGCCAATCACCGAGGCGGAAGAGACGGAGGATCATCTCATTGTGAGGGGGCCTGATTTCGAGGAGGTCCTGGAGCGCTCGGAGTTCCTCCACGAGTCGTGCAGGACCTGCACCCATCCCAATCCCGTTCTTCATGATGTCCTTGCGGGCCGGCCGGTGGCGGAGAGGGGACAGGAAACCCATGCCGATGTCGAGGCGTTTGAGGCCTTGAGCCAGGAGGAGCGATGGGCCTATCTGGACGCCGAGATGAGGAAGTGCATCCGTTGCTATGCGTGCCGGAACGCCTGTCCTCTCTGCTATTGCCCGGAGTGCTTTGTGGACGCATGCCAGCCTCAATGGGTCGGCAAGGCGACAGATCCTTCCGACACCATGATCTTTCACCTCATGCGGGCCTACCATCTGGCCGGGCGGTGTGTGGCCTGCGGCGCCTGCGAGCGCGCATGCCCAATGGGGGTGGATTTAGGGAAGCTGAACAGAAAGCTTTCGAAAGAAGTGAAGGAACTTTTCGGCTATGAAGCAGGGCTCAGCCTGGAAGAGGCAAGCCCCCTGGCCACATTTCGTCCGGATGACCCTGAAACCTTTATCCTGAACCCATCATGATTGCAGGCGGTGTGGATTGCCCAACCAAACCAAGATCCTGAGAAAAGACAAACTCCACGGGCTTCTTGAACGTCTTGTTCGTGAGTGCCTTGTTATGGCCCCCCTGAGAAAAGGGAGCCTGGTCCTCATGGGGCGGATCCATGCCCCGGACGAGGTGGTTCTGGACTATGGGACCACCAAGGAGTCCCCCAAGTCCGCCCTGTTCCCGCAGAGGGAGACCCTTTTCACGTACCGCTCCGAGAGGGGAAAGATGGAGGTGGACGTGCCTCGCGGGGAGGAGAAAGGTCAGGTCCTGTTCGGGATTCGTCCTTGCGATGCCAGGGGACTCCTGCTCCTGGACCAGGTCTTCTGCGGCGGCTGCAGCGATCCCTACTACGCCGGGAAAAGGGCCAACACCCTTGTGGTGAGCCTGGGCTGTGAAGCCCCGAAACCTACCTGCTTCTGCCTCTCCACGGGTGGTGGGCCCTGCTCTGCGGAGGGGTCGGATGTGTTCCTCCTGAATCTGGGAGACCGTTACGCGGCCGAGGCCGTCACGGAAAGGGGGGCGGCTTTTCTGGAAGAGCGGGCCTTCGAGGACGGTGACGAAGAGACCCTTGCCCTGGCTCGGCAGGTCAAGGAGAGGGCTGATGCTTCCATGAAGAACGTGGCGGACATGGATCCTCTGGAAGCGGACCTGGAGCTGCTGTTCAATGATCCGGTGTGGAGCGACCTCGCTGAATCCTGTCTGGGTTGTGGGATTTGTACCTATCTGTGTCCCACGTGCCACTGTTTCGACCTTTGCGACGAAGGGGCGGGCATGACCGGAGAGAGGATCCGGATCTGGGATTCCTGCCAGTTCCCGCTCTTCACCCAGCAGGCCTCCGGCTTCAATCCCAGGCCGACGGGGAAGGAAAGATTCAGGCAGCGGATCATGCACAAGTTCAGCTACCTTCCGGAAAGCCAGGCGAGGCTCGGCTGTGTGGGCTGCGGGCGTTGCGTGACCGAATGCCCGGTCAACCTGGATATCCGGGAGGTTATAACCATCCTTTCAAGGAGGAGTGGGCGGTAATGGTAAACCCCTATGTCCCGTTTGCCATGAGAATCGAAGAGATCATCGTCGAGACCGAGGATGAGAACATCAAGACCTTTGTTCTCTCTTTCATGGGAGACGAAGAGGAGGGGCGTTTTGTTTACACACCGGGTCAGTTCGCGGAGATCTCGGTCTTCGGAAAGGGAGAGGCGCCTTTCGGCATGGCCTCCACGCCCACCCGGCCCGGCCGCCTTGAGTTCAGCGTCAGCAGGATAGGGGTGGTGACGGAGGCGCTCCATCAGATGGAAAAGGGCGATATGGTGGGTGTGCGGGGACCTCTCGGGAACGGATACCCCCTGGAAGCCTTTCGGGGAAAGAACCTGGTCCTTGTGGGCGGGGGGTTTGGGTTTTCCACCCTGCGGTCCCTTACGAATTTCGTTCTCCACGACGACAACCGAAAGGGATTCGGAGATCTCACCGTGATCTACGGAGCCAGAAGGCCCGGGTTGCTGCTTTACAGGAAAGACCTGGAAGCCTGGAGGGAAAGGGGAGACCTTCAGCTGCACCTTACGGTGGACAGAGGGGATGACGGGTGGGGGGGCCGTGTGGGCTTTGTGCCGGATGTGACCCGATCCGTGGCACCTGACCCGAAGAAAGCCTTTGCCGTGGTCTGCGGACCCCCGGCCATGATCAAGTTCACCCTGCCGGTGCTGACCGGTCTCGGGTTCGGGGACGAGAACATCCTTCTCTCGCTGGAAATGCGGATGAAGTGCGGCATAGGGAAGTGCGGTCGCTGCAATGTGGGGAGCAAATACATCTGCAGCGACGGTCCGGTGTTTTCACGGGCAGAGCTCGCGCGGCTGACGGTAGAGGATCACTTCTAACGCAAGAGGCAGGCCATGTACGGTTGGACAGGAAGAATCCTGAGGATTGATCTTACCAGAGGCAACGGCAGCGTGGAAGACTTGCCTCCTGATCTGGCACGACGCTACGTCGGCGGCCGGGGGCTCGGGGACCGTATCCTCTTCGACGAGGTCGACCCCCTCACGGATCCCCTCAGCCCGGCGAACAAGCTCATCTTTGCCACGGGCCCTCTCACAGGCACGGGCGTTCCCGCCGGGGGGAGATTCATCGTGGTATCCAAGTCGCCGCTGACCGGGGCTGTGGGCAATCCCTGCTGCGGGGGGTACTTCGGGGCCAACCTGAAATTCGCCGGGTATGATGTGCTGATTCTGGAAGGGAAGTCTCCTGAACCCGTCTATATTTCCATCATCGACGACCAGGTCGAGATCAAGCCGGCGGGTCACCTCTGGGGCCGGTGGGCCACGGAAACGGAACACGCTGTCCGGGCGGAGATGGGTCCCGGGGCGGATCGCTGGGCCAAGAACATGTTGAGCGTGGCGACCATCGGCCCGGCAGGTGAGAACCTGGTTCGATTTGCATGCATCATGGCCGACGGGGGCAGGGCGGCGGGTCGCTCCGGACTGGGAGCGGTCATGGGATCCAAGAACGTGAAGGCAATTGCCGCCCATGGGACAGGGGAAATCCGTATCCCGGATCCGGGAGCCTTCCGTCAGGCCTTCCAGGATTTCCTGAAGGAGGCGAGGGAGAATAAGGAACTCGAGAAAAGGTCCATGTGGGGCACCTGGAGCCTGCCGGGAAGGGCAAACAAGTCGAAAACCCAGGCCGCCTTCAATTTTCAAGATGGATACTTCGAGCCCTTCACCAAGTTCGAAGACCCCGGATACATCCGGAATATGCTGCGGGTCAGGGATGAGGGGTGTTTTGCCTGTCCCTTCCGGTGCGGAAAGCGTTCGAGGATCAGCGATCCGGATTACCCTTACACAACCAAAGGGCCCGAACACGAGACCATGGCCCTGATCGGGTCGAACTGCGGTATTGGGGACCTGGAGGACATCTTCAGGGCCAACTATCTGTGTAATGAACTCGGAATGGACACGATCACGGCCGGCGCCACCATCTCCTGTGCCATGGAGCTTTTTGAGTCAGGATCGCTGAGTGAAGAGGATATCGGGTATGCCCTGAACTTCGGCAATGCCGAGATGATGTTCCGGGCACTGCGTGAGACCGCCGTGCGCCAGGGGTTCGGAGATCTGCTCGCCCAGGGCGGCGCCGCGGTGGCTGAGAAATGCGGCCGGCCCGAACTCTTCATGGGGGTCAAGAAACAGGGTATGCCTGCCTGGCACCCGCAGGGGATCGAAGTCATCGGACTTCAGTACGCGACCAGCAACGTGGGCGCGTGCCATACCAAGGCGACGCTGCCTTTCTACGAGGGGCGAAAAGACCCGGCCCACCATGTGGAATGGACGAAGCAGGATCAGGACTACGTCGCTATCGTCGATTCGGGAGTGCTCTGCTGGATCATTTACCATGGACCGTTGTGGAACGAAAAGCCTCTCCAGTGGTTGAGGCTCACGACAGGCATCGATTACTCGGCTGACGAACTGGCACTCATCGGCGAAAGAATATGGAATCTGGAGCGGGTCTTCAATTTCAAGGCGGGGTTCACAGGGAAGGACGACATGCTCCCCAGAAGGATTACGGATGAACCCCGGGTGAAGAACCAGGTGGTCCATCTCTCACAGATGCTCCCTGAGTACTATCGATTGCGTGGCTGGAATGAAGAGGGGGTGCCTACGCAAGAGAAGCTCCATCAACTGGGGCTGGAAAGGGAAGGGGCAGGGCTCACATGAGAATCAAGATCGATCACACCAAGTGCTGCGGGTGCAAGCTCTGTGAGGTCGCCTGCGCGCTAAAGCACACGGAGGGCGTCAACCCGCAAAGGGCAAGAATCAAGGTTTTTATTGAGGAGACCTTCTGTCTCCCCGTGATCGCGGGCCCCTTTACGGAGGCGGCATGCAACTCAAAGGGTACGATTCTTGTGGACGGCGTAGAGGTCGACGGGTGTGTTTTGTGCCGGGCCTCTTGCCCGGAGAAGACCATTTACAAGGAACCCGATACGGCGATCCCCTTGAAATGCGATTTCTGCGGGGAGCCCCCGGATCCCGAGTGTGTGAAATGGTGTGCTGCGGAGGCGCTCGTTCTGGTGGACGATTGACATCGAGGAATCCCGCGAAGGGAAGACTGGCTTAGTGCACCTTTTCATAAATACGTTCACGAATACGGGGCATATGGCGGGCCGCCCCGGGGGTGGTCTCTCAGGACCGCAACTCATCTTAGGCTGCAGAATACGTCACCGTATTTATGAAAAGGTGTACTTAGGCTTTGAGGAAACGCGGAAGGTCGTTGGATGAAAGTTCACTGTTCACAAGCAGCATTTCATGGAAGGAGGGAGAGAGGATGAAAGTCTACGATGTGGTTCCAGGTCTTGAATTTGAGCCCGAAACGGATTTCGAGCAATCACCCGCCTGGTTTTTGGACGGCACCCATTCCGTTCCACCGTGGACGCCCATGTTCGGATGGTTCTGGATCAACTTCTGCCGTCATGGCATGCAGTACGGCGCCGAAAAGCTCAGCCTCCCGACCGTGAAGGGCTGGGATTGGCGATTCCATCGAGGGGGGGGGTACCTGACCCTGCTCCTGGTCAAGACCGAGGAAGAGAAACGGCGGAGAGAGGGCGAGTTCCGAAAGGCGATCCTGCCCTTCATTCAGGACTTCGATGGATTGTGGGGAGGTTACGTGAAGGAGATTCTCGAACGCTATGCGGATCTCAAGGCCACGGATCCTGAGAAAGCGACGAGCACGGAACTGCTGCAGAATTTCGAGGACACCATCAACACCTGCCGTCGCATGTGGGAGATTCACATGTACATGATGTACGGCGTCTATACGGCCTACATCCTGTTCGAGAACATCTGCAGGGATGTCGCAAAGATCGACGACACATCGCCGTTGTTTCACAAGCTGGTCTCCGGCTTTGACAACAAGGTGTTCCAGGTGGATCGCAAGCTCTGGGAGTTCTCCAAGCGGGCCAGGCAGGAGGGGCTGGGCGATGTTTTTCTCAAGAACGAGGCCGGCGATATCAAGCCGAAGCTTGATGCGACCGACAAGGGGAGGGCCTTCCTGAAGGATTTCATGGTCCTCATGAATGAAGACGGATGGAGAATGCAGCGCATGTCGGAGATCAACCTTCCCACATGGGTGGAGGATCCGACGCCGGCCCTGGTGAACGTGAAGCAGTTCCTCCAGAAAGGGGGCGACTTCAACCTCGACGAGGAACGACGGAAGATTGCGGAAGAAAGGCTGGCTGCGGAGAAAGAGGTGATGTCAAAGGTGCCCCAGGAGCAGAGAGGCTGGTTCCAGCAACTCATGAAGCTCGCCCAGAAGAGCGGCGTCTTCAGTGAGGAGCACGACCATTACCTGGACCTCTACACCCACGCCATGATGAGGCGGAGCGCCCTCGGCCTGGGACGGCGCTTCGTCAAGGCGGGTGCCCTGGATGACCCTGAAGACATCTTCTTCCTCATCCCCGACGAGGTTCGCAGGGCCGGTATCAACCCCGATCAGTTCAACATGCGCTACATCGTAGATCGCAGAAAGGCGGAATGGAAGGAATGGCAGAAGACGCCCAATCCCCCCGCTTTCCTGAAAGAGGGATTCGGCCTGGATCAGGCCATGGGCGTGCTCGTCCAGTCCATGGACCCCATTGCCCTCAAGGTGGTGGTCGGCTCCATGCCGCAGGTGAGGCCGGAACTCAAGGCCGACCTCTACGGGATTTGCGGATCGCCGGGCGTGGCCGAGGGACCGGCGCGGGTGATCCTCACCGAGGATGAACTGCACCTGGTGCAGGAGGGCGACATCCTGGTGGCCGCCACCACGTCCCCGAGTTGGACCCCTGTCTTCTCCATGATCAAGGGGGTCATCGTGGACAGGGGGGCGAGCCTTTCTCACGCAGCCATCGTGGGCAGGGAGTACGGCATACCCGTGGTGATGAACGTGTTTGAGGGAACGGCGAAGATCAAATCCGGACAAAGGATCAAGGTGGATGCCAACCTTGGCGTCGTCTTCATCCTTGACTGAACCTCTCCCCCTCTCCCTTCTCGACCGGGGCGAGGGAGAGGGGGCGCAGGAAAGGACAGGACCCCATGGCGAGCAAATGGATCTACTGGTTCGAGGAACTGGGGAGCGCACATAACGACCTCGTGGGGAAGAAGTGCGCCAACCTGGGAGAGATGACACGTTTAGGCATGCGTGTGCCGCCCGGCTTTGCCATCTCCGTGGATGGCTATGAGCGGTTCATGGAACTGAGCGGAGCGGGCGAGGAAGTCAGACGATTCGTAAAGGGGAGTGTCCGGGGATTCAACGATGTGGAAAAGCAGATCGACGCCAGCCGGACCATTCGGAAAATCATCGAATCCAAGGCCATGCCGTATGAGATGAAGACGGAGCTGGATGGTTTCTATGATGAGCTCTGCTCGCGGTTGGACATGGATCGTGTCCGGGTGGCGGTGCGCTCCAGCGGGGCGGTCAGTATGCCGGGCCAGATGGAGACCTTCCTGAACGTCCTGGGCAAGGAAGCCCTGTCCACCCATGTGATCCGGGTCTGGGGGAGCGCCTTCACGGCTCGGGCCATCGCCTTTCGTCTCGAGAAGGGCATGGAGATGGAGAAAGCGCCCATTGGTGTGGCGGTCCTCAAGATGGTGAACGCCAAGTCCGCGGGGGTGGTCCTCACGGTTCTCCCCACAACGGGGGACATGTCCAAGGTCGTTGTGGAAGGCAACTGGGGATTGGGGGAGAGCGTGGTGAGCGGCGAGGTTAACCCCGACCACTTTCTCGTGGACAAGGAAACGCTGGAGTTCGAAAGAACCATCAACAGGAAGACCCGAATGGTCGTTTACCGGAGTACCGGCACCGTCATGTCCGATGTGCCCGAAGAGCTTCAAGACCAGCCCTGCATTTGCAAGGAAGAGTTGCTTGAAATCGTGCGGATTTCCCTGGATGTGGAAAGGCATTTCAACACACCGCAGGACATGGAATGGGTGGTGGATCACGACCTTCCTTTGCCCCAGAATCTATACTGGGTGCAGGCGCGGCCTGCGAAGTTCACCAGGAAGAAGGAAGACGACGCGGAATACATTGCCGAACTCATGACACGGGTGTTCAAGTTCTAGTCTTCACCGCGGGGCCGCGTCCTTTGCTGCGCGGGCACAAAAAGCTCGACGGAGCGTGCGTTTCGATTCGCCGAAGGAGGAATCAGATGGCTATCCTTTTTACCCAGTACTGGGACATCATGCCCGGGCACTTCGACGACTACGCCACATTCGTGACGAATGAATACATCCCCACCCTTCAGAAACTGGGGATTCGTCTGGTAGGCGGCTACTATGTGGTGGTGGGCGAAGGGCCGAGGATCGTGGCGGTTGCCGAAGTCGAGAATGTGGACAGTCTGCACAGGAGCCTTGCCACGAAGGAATACCGGATCATATCCGACCGGTTGCTCCAGCATGTGTGGAAGTACGGCAGCAAGGTCTGGGCCCCTTCCGGACGGATCCAGGAAGGCCCGTATCGCATCCAGACGGGCGTGTGGAAGTTCAATCAGTACTACAACGTGCTGGCCGGGAAGGAGGAGGCGCACTACCGTTTTGTGAAGGAGCAGTGCATCCCCCGGATGAATGAGTTGGGGATGCCCATCACGGCCGGGTGGCGTCTCGTGGTGGGCACGGGAGCCAAGACGCTGGCGGAGAGCACGGCCAGGGGGATTGTGGAGATCGCGAAGGGCATCGACAGCGCGGAATTCAGGCAGCTCGTGCGCACCCTGAAAAACGAGTATGCCACGGACTACAGCAGTCGCATTCTGGCGCCCACGGGCCGCATCGAGGTTCCCTACCTCATGGGTGAGATGATGAAGAAATTCTAGCAGGCCGCTGAAAAACGCCCATCTT
>JAFGPH010000179.1 GCA_016926135.1 Deltaproteobacteria bacterium | reverse complement strand
CTAGTATTTGCAGGCAAGTGATCTCGTAAACCAGATGAACAAGGAGAGCAACATCCGTGCCCGCGAACCGGCCGAAGAGGCGATACGCCTGGACCCGCACTTTCCGGCTGCATACGCAATACTGGCATCAGTAAACATGATGGATATGTGGCTCCAGATCAGCAAGTCTCCCAAAGACTCGCTGATGAAGGCCATTGAGTTGCACCAGAAGGCTTTGGCTCTTGACGATTCCTTTGCTACATCCCATGCGTTCTTAGGTTTTCTCTACGTGTTGATCCGGGAGCATGAAAAAGGTGTTACCGAAGCCGAACGAGCCGTTGCGATCGCTCCCAGTTATGCAACCGGTTATTCCTTGCTGGCCCAGGTTCTGACCTATTCGGGGATGCCTGATGGGGCGATTAGCCGCAATGAGAGGGCATTCCGCCTTAACCCCATGGGCCGTCCGAGCTTCTACTACGCGCATGCAGCGCATACGTACACGCTCACTGCTCGGTATGAGGACGGGGTCAAGGTATCAAAGGAGGGTCTGTCTCACTATCCCGATAACACCCTACTGCACGCACGACTGGCCATGCTGTACGCAGCATTGGGGCGCAAGGAGGATGCCCAATCCTCGGTTCAGGACGTCTTGCGCATTGACCCCAAGTTCTCGGCCCAACGATACTCAAAGTCAATGCCTTACAAGGACCCGGCGCTGACAGCACAAGCCCTGGAACTCATGCGGAAGGCAGGGCTTCCTGATTGAAGTACTCCAGATCCTCAGGTATTGCGTTCCAAAGCATTACGATCAAAGGAGAGTTAGGGACTTCAGGATTCCCAAACCAGTCCGAATTCCAATAGGTTGACAAACCTCAAGGATTCATGTCCAATCGTGAAAGACAGCCCATCATACCACACGGGATGAAAGGTTCACACCCTCAAGTAGATTCGAGTAGGTGACGTGCTTAGAATCAAACCAGTCAGCTGGGAGATATCAAGGTTCCAGTCTTAGGATGCCTTGAAGGCGTGAGATGTGCTTTCTGTCAAAGGTGTAAAGCTCTCTGATACCCATCTTTTCCATGAGTCCGGCTATGTATCCATCGATGAAATCTATGTTCATCGACTCGTAGAATTCAAGCGCACGATAAACCAGCGAAGCATTCGTCACTTCTAGGCCCGGCGTGCTCAAGATCGCTCTTATCATAGGGCATATCTCTTGGGTGTTCATCCCGTATGCGGATTCCAGGACCCAGATGATCTCCGCAATGACCAGATCTGCTGTCACCAACTTGGTCTTGCCTGATGCCGCTTCAGCCAGCAGTCTCTCGACCCTATCTGCCTTCTTTGAGTCGTCGTTCGTGAGATAGCGAATGAAAAGGTTGGTGTCAACGAAGCACGTCCTCATCTCATTTCCTCAATGGCCCGTCGAGCTACCGATCTCTTCGCCCTGACTCGCTCTTCTTCAAACGACAGTGTCTTTTGAGCCCTGATCGCTCCCCTGAAGTCCTGCAAGCGTTTGAGTGGTACTATGAGAACCCTCTCTCCCTCTTGCACAAAATCAATCTTGTCGCTGGGGCCGATTTTGAGAGCTTCCCGTATCTTCTTGGGGATAGTAACCTGACCCTTAGTTGTAACCGTGGACAACATGAGTATTTCCTCCGATTGACTTCCTTACATTTAAGTATAGGTAAGAAATCAACTCTTGTCAACATCCATCAAGCAGGGGAGAGAGATCCTCTTTGACATCTTCTGATCATCGAACACTTGAGACCGAGAGATACGGGCAAAAAACTCACTTTGGCGGCATCCAGAGTGTCGAGTTTAGCGTCCCAATCCAGCCCTTTGTCTTCCAGGATGGCCGGTGAGGACTTCCCAAATCAGTAGGAAATTTAATAGGTTTAAAGATCTCAATGATTCATGTCCAATCCTTGCGGGCATCCCGTACGACCGCATTTCAACCTTGGCATTCGGGAATTCGTTTTGCTCCGCGTGCCGACGGGAGGAAGGGCATGCCTTCCTGTGACAGCCTGAAACGGCTACTGTGAGTGGCGTTCGGCACGGATGGTTTGATGAAGCTCATCGAAATCGGCCGGTAGAGAAGGCCGGCCCGGCCTTGGTTCCAGGGTTATGGCTTCCAATTCGCAGCGGGTGGCACACACCCCGCAGCCTATGCACCAGTCCTTGTCGACCACAGCCAGACCATCCTCTATCCCCACGGCTTTTACCGGACACACCTCCACGCACTCGCCGCAGCCGGTGCATCGGTCTGGATCTGTCTCTCGGAGGAAGTAAACGGCCATGAGGACATCCCGGGGTATCTTCCGTCGCCGGATATTGCCCACATTCCAGCAAGCGCATCCACAGCAGTTGCAGTTATGCTTAGCCTTTCCCGCGGCATTGTCCACAAAGTGGACGAGACCCGCCTTAGCACTCTTCGCGATGATATCCCTTGCCTCGGCCCTGCTGATTTCCCTGGCCAGTCCACGCTCAATCAGGTAGCTTCCCAGTTCGTCGAATTTGATGCAGACCTCCGTAGGGTGGCTGCAGGCCCTGCCCATAAGCCCCGCCTGCACCCGGCAGGGACAGTGAGCCACCGCAAAGGTATGTGCGCCATCGATCACCACTTCCATCCGGAAACTCGGCAGAACCGCCTGGATTTCCGGCCTCAATGACCGGTCCACGGGGATATACCGGTAGGGTTTGGTTTGAAGCCCCCCAAAGACCTCTGTGGTCACCTTCCGGTCAAAATACTTGAGCACAAGGCGGGACATATTTCGAGCATGGGGCGTGTCTTCCCCTTTCCAGAAGAAGGTCTGGAAAAACCCATACCCTGCGCGATGGAGCGCGAAACGCACTTCCCCTGATGCATCCCTCTTGCTGAAAACAAGGCCTCGCGCCGCCAGTCTCTCCAGGATCGGTGTGAGCGATTCCGGAGAGAGATGGCTGCCGGTTGCTATCTCCGCGGCGCTTACCGCATCAAAAGGAGAACCCTCCACGGGCAAGAGGATCGCAACCCCCGCCTCGGACTCTGAGAAGTTCGCCCTCAGAATCTCAACCACCTCCTCTTTATAGGGGAGACCCATCTCCATGGCAGCTAGACGACGGGCAAGCTTTTCGTAAATGGATTCTGTCATGCCAGGCTCCGGATTGAATGCGACAAAGACATGGGGTGAGCGAGGTCTCTTCGTAAGCGCTAAGAACCAGCCGTTGTCCGTATTCTCTGGTCAGTGCACAACGCTTCCGGGTCTTTATCCCTGTGGCAGCATGAACTGTTGCCTTGAATCATGACCATACGGGATCTTGACTTTCCCTGCAACAGGGTAATCAGTTCATGTTATCGTGGATCACATTTGCCTATGAGGTCAGACCCGTTTTTGGTGCATTCGAGGGAGGATGCGGAGGCCTGACGCATTGGCTGCAACGGTGTCGCCAGCTTGGCGGCCTGACTCTATTGAAGCCCAGGCTGTAGTGTGCCCGGTTGTCATGACATTGTTACGCTACCATCGCTGATCAGGCATACGCAAGACGACCCTTCGGCTGTGGAATGGGTCTCCCGAGTTCCGTCGCAGTTTCGATCCACTGATCAATAATCTGCTGCGCGTTTCCTAGGGCTTCCTGATAGGTCTTGCCATCGGCCATGCATCCGGGGAGTTCCGGAACCTCGGCCACGAAGGAGTTGTCCTCAGAACTCCAAAAAATG
>JAFGPH010000178.1 GCA_016926135.1 Deltaproteobacteria bacterium | reverse complement strand
TAAGTGCCGTTTCGAAGGCCGTCCGTTCGCGGCTGTCAGTCCAAATTTGATTGCTCCTCCTAGGCTGCCGCCCGGCCTCTCACCCTCCCGTTCGGCTTCACACGCACGCTTGACAGGGCATGCCCCATTGGCTATACTTCGGATATCCACAGGAGGTATCAATATGGTGACGAAGATCCAAAGGTGGGGAAACAGTCAGGGGTTACGCCTAGCAAAGCAGGTGCTCGAAGATGCGCGCCTTTCGGTGGGTGATGACGTAGAGGTTACTGCACGCGATGGCCTGATAGTCATAGCACCAGCAAGACGTATTCGTGGCAAGCGGAGCCTGCAAGAACTCGTGTCACGCATACCAAAGGATTACAGATCCGAAGAAATGGAGTGGGGTGAGCCAATGGGCAAAGAGGTCTGGTAAGTGAAAGCGTATGTTCCGAGAAAAGGAGATTTCATTGCGGTAACCTTCGACCCGCAGTCCGGCCACGAACAGAAAGGGCGCCGGCCTGCCCTCGTTGTGAGCAACACCTTGTTTAACGCGCAAACGGGCCTCGCCATCGTCTGTCCTCTCACTACCACTGATCGAGGTTACCCTTTTCATGTCGGGATCAACGAAGACCCTTATGTGAAGGGATTTGTTATGGTTGAGCAGGTAAAGTCCGTCGATTACCGCGCGCGCCAGGCCAGGCTCATCGGAAAGGCTTCGGATGGCCTCCTGGATGAGGTCTTGTCGATCCTCGATGCCTGCATCTATTGAAGGCCGAACCCTTCACTGGTGCGGACGCAAAAGAGCTGCGCCGCACAGTGCAATTCGACAAGCGTTTCAGTTTGCTGACTTGAAGGTGTAATGGAGAACCGACATGATTGAAAAGAGTGTAAAGAAACTAGATTTGAGGAGGGACTCGTCAGCCAAGGAAGATTTAGCCTACTGGCTCAGCAAGACACCGCGTGAGCGAATCGCTGCCATTGAATTTTTGAGAGGTCAGTACCATGGAAGTTCAGCAAGACTTCAGAGAGCTGCTCGAGTTGTTCAACAAACACAAGATTGATTACATCGTCGTAGGGGGGTACGCACTGGGTTTCCATGGTGCCCCCCGATACACAGGGGACCTTGACATTTTTGTACGGCCCGACGCGGTCAATGCGAGAAGGATCATGCAGGCTCTTGATGGGTTTGGGTTTGGATCTGTCGGATTGACGGGAGCGGATTTTGAGAAAGAAGGTAAGGTTGTCCAGCTTGGGTTTCCTCCGGTAAGGGTGGACATTATGACCTCCATCACAGGGGTCACATGGGAGCAGGCCAGATCAGGGCGGGTGGAAGGCCGTTTCGGAGATGTGATGGTCTATTTCATCGGTCGGGACGAATTCATTTCGAATAAGAGAGCCTTAGGTCGCAAGAAGGACCTTGCAGATTTGGAGGCTGTCGGCGAAGCCTGAACTCTTGAATTGTGTGCCGAACACGTGGGTAAACCAGACGCTGAACGCCTCGGGGGTTTTAGCAACCTGTGTGGCAGCGCTGGCTACCCATTCGTTAGTAGTGCATAAGGAGACACTATGGCCACTGAGCATTTATTCGACGCAGTTTTTGAAGGTCGCTCACTTCCAGGCCTACCATTAGAAAACGCTATAGCTGCTTTGGCAAACCTATCACGGGAGGGACTATGTCCTTACAAATGTCGATCAAGAAGCCTTGATGGGGCGGCCTGTTCTTCATATCAGCAGCTTATCGAAGGAAGGCGCAATGTTTTTACTGGGAAGCTATGCTGCGCTGCACGAAGACGTCCTTATTGACGTTGATACCATGCAGGCCATAAACGAACGCTTTGACTACGCGACCCAGATCGAATCATTCAAGTTTTCTGACGCTGCATAGTTGACTAAAGTTTTCCGGGAAAATGGGTTGAAAACCATGCGTGAAGAAAGCAAATCAATTCATGAATTTGACTTCGAATTAATCTGCGAATATTTTTCAAGTATGGAACGACAAGGGCCTGGTAGCCCTGAAGTAACTATTAAGGCCTTGAGCTTTATTGATCATCTGACAAACGAATCCCGCATTGTTGATATTGGTTGTGGGACCGGGGGTCAGACGATGGTAATGGCTTCTCATACGCCAGGGCATATTACTGGTATCGATTTATTTCCCCCCTTCATAGGTCTGTTTAACATTCATGCTCATAGATTGAATTTCCAGGGTAGAATAAATGGTATTGTTGGTTCGATGAACAACCTTCCTTTTCAGAATGAAGAAATTGACCTAATCTGGTCGGAAGGAGCAATCTACAATATCGGGTTTGAGCGTGGTGTGAATGAATGGCGTACGTTTTTGAAAACTGGAGGCTATATTGCCGTTTCGGAGGCCTCGTGGTTTACCGAAGAGCGACCTGTCGAAATCGACGGTTTTTGGAAAAATGCTTACCCGGAAATAGATACTATTTCAAATAAGGTCGCACAAATGCAAAGAACTGGATATATTCCAATTGCTACTTTTGTTCTGCCTGAAAAGTGTTGGACTGAACATTTTTATGATCCACAAGTTTCTGCACAGAAAAGCTTCTTGAAAAAATACGCAGGTAATAAAACTGCCGAAGAATTCATAGCAAACCAAAGGTATGAAGCTGAATTATATTACAAATATAAAGAGTTTTACGGCTATGTTTTCTATATTGGGAAAAAGATTTGAATCATATGGTTAAAGGTTTTGGCTGCTTTCGGGTGAGCACAGGTGGGAGGTGTTCGGTGCGGGCGCTCAAGATGATGAGGATGTGCCAGTCCTGCTGAAGGACGTGTTCGTAGAAGAACTTCATGCCGCAGTAGCAAATGCGCATGGTTTTTTTGGATTGACCGTGCGAGGGTTCCTTAAACAGAGGTAGGTTTCGGCGAACATCGCGCTACGCTAAACCCGACCCGCAAGGCTCGGCGGTTGATGGAAAGATTTTCGGGCGGGGCGGCTTCGCTTTTCGTCAAATGGTGCAGGATTGCGAAGTGAGAGTTGATGTGGGCAAAGGAATGCTTTTGGTGGCACTCGGCTGCGGCCGCTTGCCGGGGATACTTGATATTGTTGCGAGGCATCCCTTTGTCGTTCTTGGAACGATGGAGGGAAATGTTTTTGCCGATCTCACTGCCAGAGTTCAGGATGGTACGGCGTCTGCCTTGCCGGTCTATTTTTATGAAACCGGGTGAATCTTTCCGCGCCGGCTGGTCGCCGTTGGCAACCTCGACAAGGTGTGGTTTGCAGTTCCCGAGGATGTTACAGCAGAGGACTTGCAGAATGCTTTCCGAAGATATTTCGGCGCAGAATGGGCTGAAGTCCTGGACGCCGCCGAGAGATCTTTTGCCTACAACGCCTCCAACAACGCCTACTTCGCCGTGCGCAACCTGCGCCTTGTAGAGAACCTGACCTTGGAGGACCTTCTTGAAGAGAGAGGGATCGGCCGGCCCCCGAATATTATCGCAAGCTGACGTTTCTCCGTTATCGGGAGCAACAGCAGAATGGTAACGCGTCCATTTTTTTCCCGCCCATCGTGTCGGCAACATGATTAGAAATAATTGATCCAGTCCCGGTTCCGCCGCATTTCCGCCTCGTGAAGCAAGAAGGTGCTGTCTTTTTGCACATTTTTTACATTTTCAAAAAACATCCTTAACACCTCACGAGTATTCTGCCCTCGAATCTTCACAGGTGCGGTTCGCGGCCTGACTTCAGGTCTTGAACCTGAAACCACAAGCGAGGGGGAACCATGGGAACATTAAGCAGAAGGGAATTTATGATCGACGGGTCGATGTTGGTTGGCGGTGCCGCCGTCATGATGGCGGTTGGGGGAGGGTTGCTCAGTCCTCAAGATGCCGAGGCGGGGAACCTGACATTCCCCGAATCGAGTTGCGGCCGGGGGAAGGGGGCCTGCAAGAGGGTACTGGTGACCTATGCCAGTTACTGCGGGACCACGGGAGGCGTTGCCGAAGCCATCGCCCAGGTTCTTTGCGAGAGAGGCGCAGGGGTGGACGTGAGCCTGGTCAGAAACGTGAATGACATTGCATCGTATGAGGCGGTTGTCATAGGAAGCGCAGTCCGCAGCGGGTCCTGGTGGCCCGAGGCCATAGAGTTTGTAGAGAGGAACAGGGAGGGTCTGAGTCGGATCCCCGTGGCCTATTTCCTGACCTGTCTCGCCCTGCATCAGGACACCGAGACGACGCGCCGCATTGCAAGGGGCTACATGGACCCTGCACTTAAGGCAGCTCCGGGAATAAGGCCGGTGGTCATGGGTTATTTTGCCGGGGCGCTCGACTACAGCAAGCTCAACTTCGTCTATCGTATGGTGATGAAGTCCAAGATGGAGAAGCGGGGCGTACCGGAAGGCGACTTTCGCGATTGGGGCGCCATTCGTTCCTGGGCCGGGGGTCTCTGTGGTCCATTGCTGTCCGAGCAATCATGATGGCTGCAGGTCGCGGAAAGGGGGCGGTGGTAGCAGAGACGACATGGCAGGCCATGGAAGGAGCCCAGGCACTGGAGGTGTCCTGGGACCGGGAGGAGTCGCCCTCAATGGACACGGAGACCCTGAAAAGACGATGGCACGGGTTGAGCGAAGAGAAGGGGGATGTGGAGAGGCTTTCGTCCGGATCGGACCGCACGCTCCGATCTGTTTATTTCGTTCCGTACCAGGCACATGCCACGCCAGAACCGATGAACTCCACGGGCGTCCCTTGCCCTATAACATCGAAAGCGTGCGGGTGAATTTCGTGGAGGACGAGCCAGGGATTCCCACGGGATTCTGGCCCTCAGTGGCCCACTCCCAGAACGCCTTTGTCGTGGAGAGTTTCATGGACGAGATCGCCGTGGCTTCGGGCCTGGACCCTGTGGATCTGCGTTTGGAACTGCTCCAGGGCAATCCATCCATGCGCAGGGTTCTGGAGCTGGCCGTGGAAAAGAGCGAATGGAGAAGCCCCCTGGCCCATGGCATCCACCAGGGCGTGGCCATCCACGATTTTCACCATACCCTCCTGGCCTTTGTGGCTGAAGTCTCGGTGTCGCCGGCAGGGGATGTGCGGGTTCACCGTGCAATTTGCGCCCTGGACTGTGGCACCGCAATCAATGCGAGAAATATCGCTGCGCAGATGCGGGGGGGAATTGCCTTTGGGCTGACGGCTGCGCTCAAGGGTTCTATCAACATCACAAGGGGGCGGGTACGCGAGGGCAACTTCGACGACTTCCCGCTCCTGCGTATGAACGAAATGCCCAGGTTGGAGGTCCACATTCTGCCCTTCACGGGAGCCCCTACGGGCATCGGCGAATCCGCGGTTCCCCTGATTGCCCCTGCCGTGTGCAATGCCATATTTGCTGCAACGGGCGTGCGGATTCGCAGCCTGCCGGTGAGTCCGTCCCTTGTGGAGAGTTGAACTCAGGCACTTCGTCTACGATTCTCTCAGGGTTCCTGATCACCAGGTTCACGTTCGTCATCAGGTGAAGAGGATTGGGGAGGGAATCTGTGGAAGCGGGCATCGTTATTTCACGTCTTTGTGGCCGGGCAGTTTTTGCTTGACCATGTGGGCCTCACTCACATAAAATGGCTCATAAAATCAAAATGTAAAGCAACTTAAATAACAAAAACCAAATTAGCAATAGTTGATGGAATTGTAAAAAGTCCCATTCGCTCATCGATACCTCAGGGCGATAGCATTCAGTGAACCGTAAGGGCATGCACCAGATTGCCATTCGGCTGACGCTTTATGGCAACTGGTGACGCCCACCCTTTGGCACGTTAGACATACAAGTCACCGCGCATGAAAATCGACAGCCTTGATCACTTGGTACTGACCGTAAAAGACATCGAGACCACCGCATCCTTTTATTCAAGAGTCTTGGGGATGGATATCATCACCTTCGGCAGGGGTCGAAAAGCCCTGTCTTTTGGCACGCAGAGAATCAACCTACATCAGCACAGAAGAGAGTTCGAGCCCAAAGCGCAACAGCCCACGCCCGGCTCGGCTGATTTGTGCTTTATCACATCCGTGCCGCTGTCTGAGGTGGACCGGCATCTTTCCTCATGCAACGTTCCTGTAATTGAGGGGCCTGTCCAGCGCACTGGGGCAACAGGTCCAATTCTTTCAGTCTATTTCCGCGATCCAGACATGAATCTGATCGAGGTTTCAAATCGTATACATGCCTGACTAGGGCGAGCGGGCGAGCCGGCTCGTTCGTGTTGAGGCATCCGAGGAGAAGGGAGTCAGCGGTGGAGAGAAAAATCAGTTGTGTTCCGGTGGCGGTACTGGTGGTAACCATTTGTTGGGGGGTGTCCTTTTTCTGCCCGTCCCAGTCCCAGGCTCGAAGCGTGGTGGCCGTGGAGGGGGCCAGGTTCGATATTTCCTCATCCCTGGGCGATAATCTCAAGAGCCATACGGGTAAAGATGTCTTTGTGCATTTGAAGTCGGGGAATACCCTGCAGGGCCGTGTCAAGGCTGTTGGGAAGGATCTCGTGCACCTAGAGAAACTGGTCGGGAGGGATTTTTACGATGCCCTCGTGCGCATCGAGGAGATCAGCGCCATGGAGGCGAGATTCAGGGAAATGAAATAGCCGGGGGCAGAAGAAGATTGAAGTCGCGTCATATCTTCGGGTCCTCGGCCATGGATGTTGGGTTCTTTGAGTCAGAGGGATTGTGGAGTTCTATCTGCTTCGGGTTGTCGGACCGACAACTCTGCCGCATTCAGGTGGAAATCCCCATTTTCGGCAGAAGATAGGCCTGCAGAAATACCCAGAGGACCAACACACCCAGCAACCACCACATTTCCTGTTTACCTCATTTTTTCAGGTTCTGATAACGACTTGGCAGGGTCTTCCCCGGCGTTCACCCCTTCTGCCTGATGCTTCTCAGAATATTCCCGGCCCACGGCCGGGTCGATCAGGCTCAGGAAAAACCCCGCGACTGGCCGGAGCATGACGAGGAATGGCTTGCGCCCAAGCCTCCCTCTGAGGAGGACGAGCATGAAAAGGCAGACATGAGCCTGCACGTGTCCTTGGCCCCGCATGAAGGGCAGAGGATATCTTTCCCTTGATCACTGGAAAAAACCAGTTGTTCGAAGGTCTTTCCGCATTCATTGCATTTGAACTCGTATATGGGCATCTCCTTTTCCGCCTCCCTTTGTCCTGAATGCCTCCGTGGGTTTTTATTCCTTGTGAAAAACTATAACTACGAACAGGAGATTTGCAAACGAAATGTTAAGGCGACGGAGAAAAGTGCCCCGGAGGCGGGTCTATGTCGGGATTGACCTCCTTCGGCCCTGCCGCGCTTTCAAGTGCAGGGAGTTGGCTCAGCCTTTCAGGAAACCGGGGAGGAAGAGACTCAGGGGAGGCCAGTAGGTGATGACCAGAAGGGCGAGAAGGGAGATGAGCAGAAAGGGAAGGGTTGCCCCATAGAGCTGTGTCACGGGCCTCTGGAAGCGACTGCTGGCTACAAAGAGATTGATGCCGATAGGCGGGGTGCTGTAGCCGATACCCAGGTTGGTGATGAAGATGACGCCGAGATGGATCGGGTTGATCCCGAACTTCTCAGCCAGGGGCATGATGAGGGGAACTACCACCAGGATGGCACTGAATATGTCCATCATGCATCCCACCAGGATCAGAAAGACATTCAGGAGGAGGAGCAGTCCGATCCTGCTTCCGACCATTCCCTCCATGAAATCGAGGATCTTCATGGGGATGAAGGCGTCTACCAGGTAGTTGGTGAACCCGAGGGCGGCGCCCAGGACGATCATGATGCCCCCCACCATCTTCATGCTTTCCACCATGATCCGAGGAAGGTCTTTCACGAGGTTCACCTCACGGAAAACCACGACCTTGATGAAAAGGACATACCCTGCGGTGAGGGCGCCGGCCTCTGTGGCGGTGCAGAGGCCGGAATAGATGCCCGCCAGGATGAGCAGGGGTATGGGGATTTCCCATGCGGCCCCCCGCAAGGCTGAGCCGAATTCGGTGGTGGAAAATCCGGGCCTCTCGATTCGCCACCGCCTTCCCATGAGTATGGAGAAGACACACAGGGAGCCCACGAGAAGCAGACCGGGAAGGATGCCCGCCAGAAAGAGCTGCTCGATGCTGGCGCCCGAGACGAAGCCATAGAGAATGATGGGCAGGCTCGGGGGGAAGTGAAGGCCGAGGCTCCCCGAAGAGGTGAGCAGTCCCAGGGAGAAAGGCTCCTTGTATCTCTCCGAGAGCAGGGCCGGCAGAAGGAGCCCTCCCAGGGCAACGATGGTGATGCCTGTGGCACCGGTGATGGCGGTGAAAAAGGCGCAGGAAACCAGGGCCACCACACCCAGGCCGCCGGGGATCCAGCCGAAGAGGCTCCTGGAGAAACGGACCAGACGGTCGGATGTGCCTCCTTCGGCAAGCAGGTACCCCGCAAAGGTGAAGAGGGGGACGGCCAGAAGCACCGGGGCGTTGGCCAGACGGCAGATCTCGATGGGTATGGCGGAAAACTCCACCTGATTCACGTAAAGCCCCAGCATGGCGGCCGCCATGATGCCTGTAAAGATGGGCATTCCCAGGAGGGTGAGGGCAATGATCAGAACGATGAGGATCAGTGTCATCTCGACAATCCTCTCAGAAGGGAGAGAGACCCCTCCGCAGCCCGGAGAAGGAATCGGAAGAGGATCATGGAGAAACCGAAAGGCAGTACGAGTTGGGATACCCACACCGGTATGCCGAGGAAGAGGAGAGCCCCGTAAGTCGCCTCCACGCGAAGGTAGTCCAGGGATGCCTTGAGCATGAGGCCGCAGACAGCGGACGCGGCGGCGGAGAGGATGATCTCACGAAGGGGCAACCATCTTGGGGGAAGGAGACCCGAGAGGAGGTCGATTTTAATGTGTCTGTTTTCCCCTGTGAGCAGGGACGCTCCCAGAAAGGTGACCCACAGCACGGAGAGTCGCGCAAGAGGCTCGCCCCAGTCCAGCCGGCCAAGGAGCAGGTTGGCCCAGGGAATATGGGCATAGGTGTAGAGGGCCCTCAGCAGGATCTGGAAGAGGGTGAGAATCACCATCGCCGCCACAAAGGCCACAATGAACCATCCCTCGATCCTTGCCAGTGCCCTTTCCACAATCCTGATGGTCCTCATTTCTCACCTCATGGCAGGTTGATGAATGCTATGCAGCGCGTGATGGACCACGAATGTCCCCTCAAGGCCCGGATGTCTTTCTCCTCGAGTCCCGGTGCCGCTTCAGGGGTGTCTTTTCAGGATGGCATACACCCGGTCCAGAAGCTCCTTGGGGTAGATCTTTCCGGCGAGGTTGCGGGCCACCTCGTCGTGGATCCTGCGGAAGTCGTTCAGGTCCGAACCGGCGGGCATGGGAACGACGGTGACTCCGCCCTTTTCGATCACCCTTGCCGCCTCCTTGCTCTGGTCCCTCAGTTCCCTGGTGAGCCGGACCATGGCCTCCCGGAATTCCTCTTTGATCATCCGGAAGTGGGCTTCAGGGATCTTCCGTAACAGGGATGTGGAGATCAAGACTGCCCCTGTGGAATGGGCGAGCGGCAAGGATGTCATGAACTTCACATAGCGTTGCCACTGAAGGGCTATGACACCCAGGGGCGGGGCGTAGACCGTGTCGATCATGCCCGTGCTGAG
>JAFGPH010000023.1 GCA_016926135.1 Deltaproteobacteria bacterium | reverse complement strand
GTGATGAACTTCCCGGTCCGCCAGGACAACCCCTACAGGATCGACCTGGAGGAAACGGCCAGGATCCTGGAGCGTGTGGACCCTGAAATCATCATCTTCGGCAAGAGCATGGTCCTCCACCCCGAGCCTGTGGCCCAGGTTCGCGAACTCGTGAAGGGGAAGAAGTCGCCGCCCCTCCTCATGTACGACATGGCCCATGTGATCGGGCTTGTGGGGCCCTCTTTCCAGGAGCCTTTCAGCGAGGGGGCCGATATTGTTACGGGGTCCACCCACAAGACCTTCTTCGGAACCCAGAGGGGTGTGGTCGGGGCCGCCCTTGAAGAGGAGAGGCCGGAATTCGAACTCTGGAAGGCCATCCGCAGGCGCGCCTTCCCGGGCATGGTCAGCAATCACCACCTGGGAACCCTCCTGGGGCTTCTCCTGGCCGCGGTGGAGATGAACGCCTTCAAGGGCGAATACCAGCCCCAGGTCATCCGGAACGCGAAGGCCTTTGCAAGAACCCTGCGGGATCAGGGCCTGGACGTCCAGGGGGACCCGGCCGTGGATTTCACGGAGACCCATCAGGTGATCGTGAAGGTCGGGTATGCCGGGGGGATCGAGGCGGCCCGGAACCTGGAGCGGAACAGCGTCATTGTGAACTACCAGGCCCTGCCGGGGGACGAGAGTTTCACCTCCAGTTCGGGGCTCAGGCTGGGGGTCTCGGAGATGACCCGCTTCGGGATGAAGGAGAAGGATTTTGAGACCCTGGCCGCGCTCTTTGCCGACGTGGTGAAGGGGAACCGGGATGTGAAAGAGTCTGTCGTCAGGTTGCGGCAGGGTTTCCAGGACATGCGGTACTGTTTTGAGGGTGATGAACTGGAAACCCTGAAGGAGAAGCTCCTCGCCACCTTTTAAGCCTTCTTCGGTGCTGATAATGCAAAGATTTCACATTGACTGAGAGAACGTGGGCAGTTGAGCAAGGCTATTTATCGGTAGGCTTTCCGGGCAGAAAACGGAAGGACATCCTGCGCGAAACCCGATATTGAACCAGAAGTATGAGAAGTGGGCAGGAGGGATCACCAATGGCCAGAAAGCCAACCTATGCGGAGTTGGAGCAAAGGATCAATGAGTTGGAAAGCCGGGGGAAGAGAACCCATTTGGCGGTTTATGGCGCGGATATCACGGATTCCAAACTCACTGAGGATGCCTTCCGCGAGAGCGAGGAAAAGTACCGTCTGCTGGTCGAGAGCGCTGGCGAAGGAATAGTATTGACCCAGGGGGGAACGGTCAGGTACGTGAATCCCCGGGCACTGGAGTTCGTGGGCTATTCCCAGGAAGAGTTCATCGCACGGCCTATGTCCCATTTCGTCCACCCGGATGACAGGGAAAGACTGGCCCGGCTTTACCTCAAAAAGCTTGCAGGAGAGGAGGTTCCTCGCTCCAGTTCCTGGAGAATCATCGACAAGAACGGCGCCGTCAAATGGGTAGAGAGCCGAT
Organism: Deltaproteobacteria bacterium; assembly: GCA_016926135.1. The sequence goes on along the minus strand of JAFGPH010000023.1, from coordinate 2,094 downwards.
CCACACTCCTGACCTGGGAAGGCAAACCCTCCCTGCTCTCTTTTCTGGTCGATATTACCCAGCAAAGAGAAGCTGAGGAGGCGCTTCGCGCCAACGAGCGGTTTTTGCACGATGTGTTCAATGCCATCCAGGACGGCATCAGCGTGCTGGATACGGATCTTCGGATCGTGCAGGTCAATTCCTGGATGGAGAAGATGTATCGTGACAAGGCCCCGTTGATCGGGAAGAAATGCCACAAAGCCTACCAGGAGAGACAAACCCCGTGTCCCTGGTGCCCCTCCCTGAAAACCCTTGAGACCGGTGAGGCCCACTGTTCTATTGTTCCCTACCCATCCGAGGAAGCTCCTGCGGGATGGATCGATCTTTCCGCCTTCCCCCTCCTAAATCCGGAAGGCAAAACCATCGGCGTGATCGAATATTTAAAGGACATCAGCAAACAGAAGATCGCTGAAAAAGCTCTCCAACAGGCCCATGAGATTATCAGAAGCAGTCCCGCAGTCGCATTTCTGTGGAGAAACGAGAAAGAATGGCCGGTGGAGTTCGTCACGGATAATGTAGAAGAATTGCTCGGGTACTCGGTGGAGGATTTCGTCTCCGGGGAGATGATGTATTCTCAGACCATCCATCCCGACGACCTGGAAAGGGTTCTTCAGGAGGTCTCTTTCCACAGCCAAAATGCTGCTGGTGATAAATTCATACACGAGCCCTATCGCGTCCTCACGAAGCAGGGGCAGGAGAGATGGATTGAAGATCGGACTCGAATCAGGAGGGATAAGGAGGGCAGAATTACGCACTACCAGGGTATCGTGTTGGATATCACAGATCGGATTCGGGCCGAAGAAGCCCTGCGGGAGGGTGAGGAAAAGTATCGCAGCATTCTTGAAAGCATCGCCGAAGGGTACTATGAGGTGGATCTGGCCGGGAACCTGACGTTTTTTAACGATTCCGTGTGCGAGCTACTGGGGTATCCCAGGGATGAGCTGATGGGTACGAACAACCGGAAGTATACGGATGCACGGGGTGCCGAGGAGTTCTATCGAGGCTTCAACGAAGTCTACCGGACCGGGAAGCCGAATAGGAGATTTGACGGGGAGATTATCCGAAGAGACGGGACCAGGAGGTTTGTGGAGTCCTCGGTGACGCTCATGAGGGATAAAGAAGGCAACCCGAGCGGGTTCCGGGGAATCGTGAGGGACGTGACAGAGCGAAAGCAGGCTGAGGAGGAAAGGAAGAAATTGGAGGCGCAGCTCCATCAGGCACAAAAGATGGAGGCCATCGGGACCCTGGCGGGGGGGATTGCCCATGACTTCAACAATCTTCTTATGGGTATCCAGGGCCGGGCTTCGCTGATGCTGGCGGACATCGATTCAACCAACCCCCATTTTGAACACCTCCGCGGGATCGAGGAATATGTCCGTAGCGCTACGGACCTGACAAAGCAACTGCTGGGCTTTGCCAGAGGGGGCAAGTACGAGGTGAAGGCAACGGATTTGAATGAGCTTGCGGATAGGAGTGCCAGCCTTTTTTTGCGGACCAGGAAGGAGATCACCATCCACCGGAAGTTTCAGCCGGGGCTCAGGACGGTGGAAGTGGACCGGAGGCAGATGGAACAGGTGCTGCTCAACCTCTTTGTGAATGCGTGGCAGGCGATGCCGGCAGGTGGGGAGATTTACCTCCAGACGCGCAACGTGGTTCTGGACGATGCCTATGTGATGCCCCACGGTGTGAAGCCCGGGGAATATGTGAGGCTCTCGGTGACGGACACCGGGATGGGCATGGACGAACAGACGAAACAGAGGCTGTTTGATCCCTTCTTCACCACCAAAGGGATGGGGAGGGGGACCGGTCTGGGGCTCGCGTCTGCCTACGGAATCATCAGAAACCATAACGGGATTATTACGGTCTACAGTGAGAAGGGCCATGGCAGCACATTCAACATCTATCTCCCCGCATCCGGCGAGAGTATATCGGAAGAGAGAGAATTGCCTAAAAACCTGGTGACAGGAGAAGGGATGATTCTTCTGGTTGACGATGAGGAGATGGTCCTGGAGGTGGGGAAACCCATGCTGGAAAAGCTGGGCTACGACGTGCTCC
>JAFGPH010000177.1 GCA_016926135.1 Deltaproteobacteria bacterium | reverse complement strand
GGAGTTTCTCCTGCGCTGTGGCGACTTCCTTTTCACCAAAAACCCTTTCCTTCATCTCAGGTTGGAAACTCATCAAGGCCAGTGCTCGATTTCGGGCACGGCTCCCGGCTCGCTTGCGTTGTGGGATCGCCTGAAGCAGGATGAGATGGTAAAGGCATACTTGGGCCAGGTCGGCCTCAGGGGAAGCGCGGCCAAGCTTGTATTCCTGAACGCACCAGCTTCCTGTTCGGGGAAGCCTCAGCAACGAATCGGCAACGCCGGTCAAGCGCACCGATTCGGACCATCCGGGCACGCGCAGATTCACCTCAAGGGGCACTTCGGCCCGAAGAGCCATTCGAAGCTCATCCCACGAAAAAGCCCTTTTGCGGCCCGTAGGGTTCACGGCCTCCCAGGCGAGATCCACAAGCCAGCCACAAAGGGACTGAACAGCCCCCCACAGATGAAGCACCTCTTCAGAGGCCTCATGGAGACGAGCCTGGTCCCTCGCGAGACGCGGACCCACCAGTTTCTCATAGGTTTGTGACACCAGGTGAGAGAGCCACACCTCCCTTCGGAAATCCAGGTTTTCGAAAAGGGAAAAAGCATTCTCTCCCGGATCGGCACTCACTAGATCCGCCGCCACTTCGTGAAAGATGCGGCCCAGAGGTGCGTTGGAAGATGGTCCCGGCCTGCTGATCCCAGAGGAACCGGCCCGGCGGATATGTTCCCGCACGTCATGAACCGACAGAGTGACCGTCATCCTGGATCCCTCTCCCGTGAAGAGAGAATTTCGGCGGGTCTGTAGTCGAAAAGAACGGGTGGAGGGCCTTCGAGCCACCCGATTCGACCCGGATGTCTCTTGGCCAATTCAACGATCATCGATGCCGGTTGTTTTGATTCTCTGGCCAGTTCATCCAATGAAATGATCCGATGCCGTTTCAGCACCTCCAGGACTCCGCTCATCAGATCTGAATCGGCTTCGGAAGGTCCCTCCGAGGCCCCCACGATTTCTCCGAAAAAGGCTACAAGCTGACTTTCCGCATTTCGGGATAACCATTCCCGGACGGTTGGGGTACCCACTGAATCTCTTCCATCATGCAGATCCCCGGACATGGCATCGGAAAGGAGGGTGCGCAACGCTTGCAGGGCGGCCATGGTAACCGGGTCAGGATGAATCAGGACGGCGCCCTTCCCCCTCAGGGACTGGAGATGGCTCCTGGTGACAACCGCGCTTCTACTGATGGGCAGACGCTGGTCTCGCACCATGACCAGTTTCACCCCCCTGTTCCGGGCGTGCCAGTCTTTCAGACGCTTGAGTCTGGCCCCCAGGCTTCTCATGTTCTGCTGGTTACAGAGGCTTACGGCGACCCGCTTGTCTGCGTGGCTGAGCAGAAGGTCTATGTCTTTGTCAGGCTGTCGCTTCTTATCCCATGGCTCCCCCAGGACTTCGGCCAGCAGTGGCAGACCATGGGCAAGGGTCAGGTCCGATTCTTCTTCATCCTGACCCAGGGCCGTGTTGAGCCTGCGGTCGAATTCCTCCCGGAGAAACTCCAAAGGGTCTCGGGGCGGAGGGGCTTGGCCTGTCTGAAGCCTGTCAAAGAGGTCCCCGGCAAAGCTGATGATTCTTCTCGCCGTCTGGGTGCCTATCGGGGAAAAGACGGCATCGAGATCAGGAGGCTCTAAAGGCCAGAGGGGTTTCTGGGGATGTCTGGCTCTCAGAATCGCCAGTTCCTTGCCGGACTCCAGGCGGCTGCGAATGAGCAATGGCGCCAGTCTTCTGTCCAAAGGGTCGAGCCTTTCCACCCTTTGCGCAATTCGATCATAGTCGGCATCCCGGATGGATCCCCTGAACTGATCCAACACCGATGACTGAATACAGGAAATCAGAAGCGCATTGTTGCTTGAGTTGAAGAGAGAAGCTCCCATTTGTCCGAAAAGGAAAAGGCTTTCTTCATCGCTTTTTGACGTTTGAAGGGCCTCTATCTGGTCAAAGCAAAATCCTACAGGCATGAGGGTGCTTGCCAACCGGCAGAGAGAAAGGACAATCTCCCTGGCCCCATCCTCCGTTTGCCCTTCTTCATTTCCACGGATGCCCATCAGGTTCAGGGCTTCCTCGGGAAGGCGGTCTTCTCCCTTCAACCATGCCCCGGCTTCCAAGACATGGCGGCCCGTGATGAGGTGATGGAGGACCCTCTGCAGGGAAAAACCCAGCTGCGTCTCCCTTCCCAGCCAGGGCAGGAGAATCCGTTTCCATCCGCTGTGATCCCGGTTCGCGGGATGCTTGATCCACTTGAGCCATTTTTCAGGGGGACGGCGTTTGTTCTTGTCTCCTTCGGCAAAACGGCAGGCCACCAGGCGCTGGAGCTGGGTGGTCCCATCGGGAAACCGGTGTAAAAGGTCCTCGACAAATGTCCTGCGGAGATGCTGCCACAGCTTCTGAGCACTGGTCTGCAAACGGCAGTATAGGAAGACGCATCGGCCCATTTCTTTGGAACCGTCCTGTCCTGGGGAGGAAGTCCAGTGTCTTTGAAGACGACTCAGGAGATGCGTCTTGCCGCTCCCGGCCTCACCATGAAGAAGCACGGAGTCGCAATGTCTGAAGGTCCTCACGTTTTCAAAGGCCCGGCAGCAGGTCTCAAATGCCTGAGCGTGAATCTCAGAAACGTCCTCCAGGGTTTCCCATGCATCTCTCACAATGGTCTGTCTGAAAGGATTAGGAATACCGGCGAGCGGGTTCGTATTCATGACACTTCCTTAGGCCCAATGCCGACGTAATAGGTCCCCTGTTCATCCCGCACCAGTTGATCACGTTCCTCGGGCGACAGACTGCTCGGGAAGTCGTGATGATGAAGCGCCACCTTCCCCTGCAGGGCGAGAGACAGGACAGCCTGGTCAAAAACGCCTTTCAGCAGGTTAACCGATCGCCGCAGCTCACGGATCGATACGAGGGCGCGTCTCTGTCCTGGGGGTTGCAGTCGGGGAATTCCCTCAAGGATGAGCGACTCGGCTTCGTGGGAAGCCGGCTCTCCCTGGAGTGGCTCCCGGAAGGGCGCCCTTGTTCCAGGCCGCAGGCCGAGCTCCCGCCCTAAGACCTCATGAATGGCTTCGAGGGTAACGTGAAAAGGGCCAAGGAGATCATGAACGGAATGGATCTCCTGGAGAGCCTTGCTCAGATAAGGCCCCGGTTCTGGCGGTCTTAGGCCGTATCGCGTTTTGACCTTCCCGTACCTGGGATGCTCAATGATCCTGTGTGCATGTGAGGCATGCTCCCTCAAATGCCTCGTTTGATAGCCCGGAAGTCTCTCCCTGACCCTGTTGATCAGTTCCCCCTCGGTCAGTGGTCCGCTGGCCAGTGCCTTGATGATGATCCCCCGCGCAGTATCAGCGGGTTCGAGAACGCAGTAGTGAGGCGTTTTTCCCGGCTGCCAGACGTGAATGCGTCCTTCGCGAAGCAGTTCCTTCAATGCCGGTTGAATAAAATCCAGGGGAACCTTGAGGGCCGTCTTTAATCTCGATGCAGTCGCGACGGAAGACTCGGAAAGGAATCTCAGGATCAGACGGGGCGTCTCGGTGCGAGGATCCAAGTGCCAGAATTTGTTCTGAGGCCACGAGAAGATCGTCCCCGTGAATGCCATCTTTTCCAGAATCGTATTCAATTCTGTTGGGGAAATTCGAATGGACTTGGGTAGCTCCTTTCGGATTTGCGCCGAGGACCTTGGCAGATGCTTCTTCTGCAAGACCGTTTTGACAGCTCCTCGAATCTCCTCGTCCACATCAGCCCCCGAGCGGGTATTGAGATGTCTTGCGGTTTTGCAGAAGGATACCAGACCCGTCAACCCGGCGTCAACCACCGTCCCCGTCGTGGGCGCCTGGCGACAAAGGTATTTTGACAGGACCAGACAGCCCATTTCCACGCACTCGTTCCCGCACCCGTCATTCCTGTTGACCGGGAAGGCCGAATCAAGGGAGAATAGCGCCCGGCTGTTTGCGGTCCGGGGAATCGCGCCCGAACGGCATGATCCGGAGCTCGAAACAGGGTTCCGAACAAAATCCATTTCCGAGGAGGATTGCAGGTGACAAGAAGAGGACTCATCTGGTGTCTCACGTGTCTGACGGCGTGCGTGTTCCTGGGGCGGCCGGCCTTCGGGGCCGGGGAGGGGCTTCCCGTGGGCTCGAACCTGCCTTCCTTTGTCCTTCCGGTGCCTCAGTCTCCGGAAGACATGGCGTATCTGGGTCTGAAGGAAAGGGCGCCTTTTACCCTTTCGCAGGTTTCCGCGAAAGTCATCCTGATCGAGGTCGTGAGCGTACTCTGACCGGCGTGTCACAAGAACATGCCTATCGTGAATAGGCTCCACAACGTGATCCAGGAAGACCCCGTGCTTCGAAACGACGTCAAGGTGCTGGGAATCTGCGCAGGAAACAACCCCAAGCAGGTGGAAGCGTGTAAATCGCAGTTTCGCGTATCCTTCCCGCTTCTCCCGGATGAAAAACATGAAATTCACATCGCCCTCGGGGCCGGAGGGACCCCCTCCATGGTCCTTGTGAACAGCAGGGGAAAGGTCCTGATGAACCACAGGGGCGTGATCCGGGATTTCGACAAAACCCTGACGGAGATCCGGGAACTGCACAAAAAGCAGTGAACCGGGGGATGCCCTAAAGCGGGGAAACCTTGAACCCCATAGAGGAAGCCAAGGCCAGACTCAGAGAAACCGCTGTTTTCAGGGAGATGCCCGACAGCACCCTGGGGGAAATCGCCGCAATCGCGGAGACCCGTGTGGCCCCAGCCCGCACGGTACTCTTCCGGAAGGGCGATCGCGGTGACGGCTTCTGGGTGGTGGAGTCCGGGAGGGTCAGGGTTTTCCTGGAGGACGAGGAAGGCGTTCAGACGACTCTTGCGGAAGTCGGGCCGGGGGAGAGCTTCGGGGAGATGGCCCTGCTCACCGGAGAGGCCCGCTCCGCCCATGTGGAGACCCTGGAGGAGAGCCGCTTCCTCTATCTGGGCAAGGAGCCGTTCCAGCGGGTCCTGCAGGAGCATCCCCAGGTGTCCCTGGGTTTCGTGAAGCAGCTGCACAAATGGCTCATCCAGGACGATCGGCGCCTGCAGAGGGAAATCAGGCAGCGGAGCCTGGAGCGAAGGGTCTCCTGGTTCGATTTCGTCCTGATCCTGGGACTGAGCGTGCTCTTCGGCGTTGCCTTCAATCACTCCAACCCGAACGGCATAGCGCTTTTCCCCGGCCCGGTCTCCGCGGTGCCCATTTCCGCCGTGGATCCTTCGGAGGCCCTGGAGGAGCACGGGAAAGGGGAAACTCTTTTCGTGGATGCGATGCCGAGCCCTTTCTACGAGCAGGGCCGCATCCGGGGCGCGGTCAACATCCCCCTGCCCGTTTTCGAAATCGCCTACCTGATGCACCTGAGCGAGGAAAGCAAGGAGCGGAGGGTGATCGTCTACGGGAGCACCATCAGCCGGCCCTACGATGAGGCGGTCGCGGGCAAGTTGCTCCTGCGCGGGCACAAGAACGTGCGCATCCTGCGGGGGGGACTCGGCGCCTGGGCAAAGCGGGGATATCCGGTGGAACCATGAAGAGGATCCTTGTCCACTTGCGGCGACTTGCCACCAGCCCGTATACCGCACTGCTCCTGCGGGTGTACATCGGGTGGATCTTCGTCTATGCGAGCATGAGCAAGATCCCCTATCCGGCGCAGTTCGCGGAATCGGTGGCGGCCTACCGCATGGTGCCGTTTGCGGTGCTGAACCTGGGGGCCGTGATCCTGCCCTGGGTGGAGCTTTTAACCGGCCTGTTCCTCATCCTGGGACTGCGGACCAGGGCCGCCGCCACCCTTGCAGGGGGCCTGCTCGCTTTGTTTATCGTCATGATTCTCATCAACCTCTACTGGGGCTCCCCCATCTCCTGCGGGTGCTTCGACACCGTGGGAGAAACGATCGGGTGGTGGAAGGTGATCGAGGATGCCGTCTGGCTCCTTTTCACGGTGCAGGTTTTCTTGTATGACCGCATCGATTGGTTTCGAAGGGGAGGTTTTTTTCTCAAGAAAGGGGTTTCGTGACCGAGATGCCGAATCAGAGAGTCCGCCTGGGTGTCGTGTTCTGGGTCCTCTTCTGCGGGGCTCTTCCCTTCCTGCTCTCCTGTGAGTCCAGGGCCCGGGTTGCCGGCACGTACAGGATGGAAGAAGGCGACTCGCCGGCTGGAAAAGAAGTCATCCTGGAACTCAGGGAAAACGGGGAGGGCGCCTGGCGCAAGGGAAATGAAGAGATTCCCTTCGCGTGGTACCTGGAAGCCGGGGATCTGCGCCTGAACACCAAAGGGGGCGGCGTTCTGGTGGGAAAGATCCAGGGGGAGACGATTCGGATGACCCTGCCCGGGGGCAAGACCGTGAGTTTCAGTAAACGTGAATGATCCGCGTTTTCGTGGAGACCCGGTTTTGACAAGTGGCGAAGTCTGTCCACTGCCGGGGCAGGGCATACGGAGGTTGCGCAGGTCGACACGGATCTCGAACCGCTCCGATCCTTGGTCCGTCATGATTCCCGGGCGTGCTGCCAAGGCAGCAAATTGGAAAGGGGCCATCGATCCGATATTTCTGAAATCCCTGAAACGGGCATCTACGCCCGCAGCATCGTTAAACGGCCGGATCGAGTGACCCCTGAAGTGGTAAGCGCGTCATTTCTTGGCGGGCTCGTCCTTGTGACACCCCAGGCACTTCCTGTGAGGGCCGGTCTTTTTCTTCTGCGCCGCCAGGTTCTGGTGGCAGGTCTTGCAGTTCACGTGATAGGCCTTCTGCAGGTTCACGACCTTGTCCACGCTTTTCTTGGGATCGTGGCACTGGGCGCACTGTTTCGTCTCTCCCCACGGGGACCAGAGATTCTTCCCGTCCTTGTAGTCGTGGTGACAATCCCAGCAGGAGACCCGGTAATCCATGGCGTGCTTCCTGTGGGTAAAGGTCACAGGGCCCTTTCTGTCCGACTTGTATGCCTTGTTGTCGAGAATCAGCGTGTCTGCGGTCCCCCGTTCCTTGCCTGCGGCGCCAACGGCAGGAAGCTCCCATACCAGGGTCACCAGAAACAGCACAAAAAGCACCGGGCATACGACTCCAGACAGCACGCCTCTACGATCCATTTTCATCTCCGCCCCCTTTCATCTCTTGATGTTCGTTATCGCTTTGCTGTGAAACGTGTACACAAAACCGGCTCCGCGGTCAAGAAAACCCTGAAGGGAAGGGGAATTCTTTCTCAGGTCAGGGAAAAATGCGCCTGCGGGAAGCAGGGTATCCCCGGCAGCCACAATAAAAAGGGGCAAAGCCTTACCGGCTCTGCCCCTCAAGGGGTACAATCTTGATAGATTGACAGAAAGCTATTTCTCTTGAGTTAGGCTGTTAGTGGACCAGTCTACACGGTTTTCTCGGGCTGCCACCACATTAAAAACAGCCCGGGCCAAAACAGCTTTCCAAGAAAATTTAGCTATATTATATACAACTGTTATCTATTTGTCAATACTTTTTTTAGAATTTTTTATAATTATATGTAATTCGTGCGGAATATCTATCTCTTCTTTCAGACGAAAAGGTGCAGAGACACAAAACGGAGAACGATCCTGAGTGTCCTCAAAAAAAAGGGACTGCGACCCTTTTACGGTTTACGCAGTCCCATTTTTCGGAATTGTTTCAGGCTATGGCAAACGGGCGGGAAGCTTCCCTACATCATGCCGCCCATGCCGCCCATACCGCCCATGCCGCCGCCCGGAGGCATCGGGGGCATATCCGACTGAGGCTTCGGTTTTTCCGCGATCATGGCCTCGGTGGTCAACAGAAGGCTTGCAACGGATGCTGCGTTCTGAAGGGCGAAACGAGCGACCTTGGTGGGGTCGATGATTCCGGCCTTCATCAGGTCCTGGTACTCACCGGTTTCCGCGTTGTACCCAAGCGCCCCTTTTTCTTCCTTCACTTTCTGTACCACCACGGACCCCTCCGCGCCGGCGTTGTTGGCGATCTGGCGAAGCGGTTCCTCCATGGACCTCACAATGATATTGACGCCGCTCTGCTCCTCGCCATCCAGGGCCAGTTTGGAGACGGCCTTTACGACCCTCAGGAAGGCGACCCCGCCGCCGGGCACAATCCCTTCCTCTACGGCCGCCCGGGTGGCATTGAGGGCATCCTCCACCCTCGCCTTCTTCTCCTTCATCTCGGTTTCCGTGGCAGCCCCCACGTTGATCACGGCCACGCCGCCGATCAGCTTGGCAAGCCTTTCCTGCAGCTTCTCACGGTCATAATCCGAGGTGGTCTCGTCGATCTGAGCCCGGATCTGCTTGACCCGTCCCTCCAGGTCTTTCCGGCTGCCGCCGCCGTCGATGAGGGTGGTGTTGTCCTTGTCGATGCTGATGGTCTTTGCGGTTCCCAGGTCCTTGACGCTCAGGTTTTCCAGCTTGATTCCCAGATCCTCGGAAACCACCTGTCCACCGGTCAGGATCGCGATGTCTTCCAGCATGGCCTTTCTGCGGTCTCCGAACCCGGGGGCCTTGACCGCTGCGACCTGGAGTGTCCCTCTCAGTTTGTTCACCACGAGGGTGGCCAGGGCCTCGCCCTCGATGTCCTCGGCGACAATCAGGAGCGGACGCCCCATCTTGGCGATCTGCTCCAGAATGGGGATCAGATCCTTCATGCTGCTGATCTTCTTCTCGTTCAGCAGGATGTAGGGGTTGCTGAGGGTCACGGTCATCTTCTCCGGATCGGTCACGAAGTACGGGGAAAGATAGCCCCGGTCAAACTGCATCCCTTCCACGACCTCCAGGGTGGTCTCCATGCTCTTGGCCTCTTCGACCGTGATGACGCCTTCCTTGCCCACCTTGTTCATGGCCTCGGCGATGATGTTCCCGATGGTCGCGTCGTTGTTGGCCGATATGGTTCCCACCTGGGCGATCTCTTCCTGGTCCTTGGTCGGCTTGGAGAGTTTCTTCAGCTCTTCCACGGCCACCTGAACCGCCTTTTCAATGCCTCGCTTGAGGGCCATGGGGTTCACGCCGGCGGCCACCAGCTTGGATCCTTCCCTGTAAATGATCTGGGCCAGCACCGTGGCCGTCGTGGTTCCGTCCCCGGCCACATCCGATGTCTTGGACGCGACCTCCTTCACCATCTGGGCGCCCATGTTCTCGAACTTGTCCTCCAGTTCGATCTCTTTCGCTACCGTCACTCCGTCCTTGGTGATGGTCGGGGATCCGAAGGACTTGTCCAGCACTACATTGCGCCCTTTGGGTCCCAGGGTGACCTTCACTGCGTCAGCAAGGATGTCCACCCCTCTGGAAATGGCCTCCCTCGCTTTCTGACTGTACTTGATTTCCTTTGCCATGTTGAAGTCTCCTCCTTCGCTTTCGAATGATATGGGCGGTATCTGCGGGGGTTCCCGTGGGACCCCTATTCTACGATGGCCACGATGTCGTCTTCTCTCATGATGATGTGTTCCTCGCCGTCAATCTTGACCTCGGTGCCGGCGTATTTTCCAAAAAGCACCCGATCCCCCTTTTTCACCTCCAAAGGAACCCTTTTCCCGCTCTCCAGGACCTTGCCGGCTCCCACAGCCACAACCTTCCCCTCGACGGGTTTTTCCTTGGCGGTATCGGGGATGATGATCCCGCCCTTGGTCTTTTCCTCTTCCTGTACCCTCTTCACTATTACGCGATCCTGCAGTGGTTTCATACTCATAGTAGACTCTCCCTCCCGTTTAGGTGTTAATGAAACAAGATAATTTCTCAGAGAGGATTGTCAAGGCATGGCAGGGATAGAACAGTGGAAAACCCTTTGCTACGGGTCCATTGGGGGGCGATTTTTCCTCAAGTTTACCGGACTCCCCGGGTCTCCTTCTCGTGCCACCATTGCAGGGTAAGCCGGATCCCTCTCGCCAGATCCACCTCCGGGACCCAGCCCAGCCCTTTTCTGGCCCTTTCGGAAACGAGGCAGCTCCTCCGGATGTCCCCGGGTCTGGCCAGTTGTCTTGCGGGGTCGGCCAGGGTCGGCGGGATTCCCGGTTTCACCTCCTTGACGGCCTCGTAGATCGCGCGGTAGAGATGCAGGGTTCTGGTCTCCCGACCCGTGCCGATGTTGAATGTGCCCCCGTCTCCGCCGGTGAGTGCTTTCAGATTCGCCTTCACCACATCCCCTACATAGCAATAATCCCGGATCATGCCCTCTTCCTCGTCGGGAAAATGATTCAGGATGCAAGGCTTTGCGCGAAGCAGGTTCTCCATGAAAATGCTCACCACACCGGCCTCCCCATGGGGGACCTGGCGCGGGCCGAACACGTTGGCATAGCGTAGGACCGTGTATTCAATCCCGTGCTGCTGCCTGAACCATGCGACGTAGTATTCGGACACCCATTTGGCGATGGCATACGGGGAAAAGGGCCTGGGGGTGTAAGACTCCGTGGTCGGATACTCCTCCGCATCCCCGTAAACGGCGCCTCCCGAGGAGATGAAAATGACCTTCTTCACGCCGCAGTGAACCGCGCCTTGCAGGAGATTCAGCAGACCTTTGACATTGATGTCGGCGTCCTTCACGGGATCCGCCACGGAGACGGGCACGCTGACCTGCGCGGCGTGATGATTCAGAATGTCCGGCCTCTCCCGGTCCAGGATCTCCCGGATCTTCTCGGATCGAATGTCCGCCCTGTGGAATCGGGCGCGAGGATTCAGGTTTTCCTCGCTTCCGGTGGACAGATCATCCACCACCACGACATCATGGCCTTCGCGGACGTACCCGTCCGCCACATTGGAGCCGATGAAGCCCGCACCGCCTGTCAGCAGGATTTTCACAACCCGTGGCCTCCTTCCCGCGGTTCGTTCCGAAAGTGTTGCAAACCCTTTGGGCTTATACTATAGCAAGCTTCGTTCGTCCAGGGTCATTTGCGCTTTCCGGTTGCCTCCTCAAGCGGGTAGTTTCCAAATGGCCCCAGACCTGGGCGATCTGCGGGGGATTGCGCGCCGGGTCCGAATCTTTGCCGCGTGTGCAGCGTTGTCATCCAGGCCGTCCGTATCGGAGAAGGGGATTCATGGGAAAACACGGAAATGTGCTGGATCTGATCGGCATGACGCCTCTCGTGCCGATCCGGCATCTCAACAGCAACAAGAAGGTGGAGATCCTGGCGAAGCTGGAATCCTTCAACCCCGGAGGCTCGATCAAGGACCGGCCCGCCCTCTACATGATCGAGGAGGCCGAAAGGCGGGGGGATCTGAACGGGGACAGGATTATCACCGAGGCGACCAGCGGGAACACGGGCATCGGCCTTTCCCTGGTGGCGGCCGTCAAAGGCTATCGGATCCTCCTGGTGATGTCCGAGTCGGTCAGTGAAGAGCGGAAGAAAATTCTCCGGGCCATGGGCGCCGATCTGAAATTTACGCCGGCCCACCTGGGCACGGACGGGGCCATCGAGGTTGTCTACAACCTCCTCCGGGAGGAACCGGGCAAGTACTGGCTCGCGGACCAGTACAACAACGAAGGGAACTGGCTGTCCCACTATCACGGAACGGCCATGGAGGTCTGGGAGCAGACCAACGGGACCCTCGATGCGGTGGTGGCGACCATGGGCACCACCGGGACCCTGATGGGGCTATCCCGGCGGCTGAAGGAGCTCAGGCCGGAGATTCGGGTCGTGGGGATCGAGCCCTATCTGGGCCACAAGATCCAGGGCCTCAAGAACATGAAGGAGTCTTACCGTCCGGGTATTTATGACAGGAAGAGGGCGGACCGCATCATCCATATCGACGACGAGGAGGCTTACGGGACCGCGCGGGCGCTTGCGAAGAAGGAGGGCATCTTTGCGGGCATGAGTTCCGGGGCGGCGATGGCCGGCGCCTTGAGGGTCGCCGGGGAGATGGAGGAAGGCAGGATCGTCGTCATCCTTCCCGACGGCGGGGATCGGTACCTGAGCACCCCGCTCTTTCTGGACCAGAAGAGGTCCGGTCTGTTTCTCTACAACACCCTCACCCGGAAGAAGGAGGAGTTCGTCCCCATTCGCGAGGATCGGGCCACGATGTACACCTGCGGCCCGACCCTCTGCCAGTTCATCCACGTGGGCCATGCCAGGCGCTTCATCTTTGCCGATCTGCTCAGACGCTACCTGGAACACAGGGGATACGGGGTCACCCACATCATGAACGTGACCGACCTGGACGACCGGACGATCGAGGGCGCAGAGAGGGCCGGCAAGCCTCTGGGAGACTTCACGGAAGGCTACTACCGGGCGTTCATGGAGGACCTGGACAGCCTCGGGGTCAAGCGGGCGACCCGGTACCCGCGGGCCAGCCGGCATGTGGAGGATATGATCCGCCTGACACAGAAACTCCTGGAAAAGGGGTATGCCTATGAAAAATTCCGCTCGGTGTACTTCGACATTTCCAGGTTCCGCGATTACGGCAGGCTCTCCAGGGTGGATCTGGAAAAAATCCGGGTGGGAAAGACGGTAGATCTGGAGCAATACGAAAAGGAGAATCCCCGAGACTTCACGCTCCTCAAACGCACCACCCTGAGCGAGCTCAAGAAGGGCATCTTTTACGAAACCCGTTGGGGGAAGGTCCGGCCCAGCTGGCACCTGGAGTGCCCGGCCATGGCCATGAAATACCTGGGCGACACGTACGACATCCACACCAGCGGCATCGATCTGCTGTTCCCCCACCATGAGAACGCCATCGCCATCAGCCAGGGCGTGACCGGCAGGGCGCCCGCCAACTACTGGCTCCACAACGAGCGTGTCATGGTGAACGGGAAGAAGCCGGCCAGGGATGATGATTCCTCCGTTTACACCCTCAGGAACCTCGTGGAAAAGGGCTACACGGGCAGAGACATCCGCTACTGGCTGATCAGTCACCATTACCGCAAGCCCCTCACCTTCTCCCTGGAGAGACTGGACATGGCAAGGCGGACCCTGGCCCACCTGGACCAGTTCACCCGAAAGCTTCAGCTGTGCCGTCCGGGCGGCTCCAGCCCCGATCTGGACCAGTTGCTCTACGACCTCAGGCAGGGGTTCGCGGACTCCATGAACGATGATCTGAATGTGGCCCAGTCCCTGTCGTCCCTGTTCGATTTTACGCGCCGTATGAACCGATGGATGGAAATCCGGGGTCTCTCCATAGCCGACCGGGAGAAGGTGGTGTCCCTCCTGAAGGATATTGATACCGTGCTGGGGATCATGGACCTGAATCCTCCCCCGAAGGATGAGGCCGTGGAGGAGATGATCCAAAGGCGCCAGGAGGCCAGGAAAGCAAGGGACTGGGAGAAGGCGGATCGGATTCGGGAACAGTTGAGGGGCATGGGGGTTGAGATCATCGACACGCCTGAAGGGGCCCTCTGGAAAAGGAAGTAAAAAGCGAACGGCAGAATATCGAATGTGGTCCCGATTTCGAAGGGAGGTTATTCCCGACATCGTGATTCGTTTTTCTTTGTTCTGTGTTCGTCATTTGACTGAAGACTCTATACGGCGAAAGGCCCGCATCGAAGGTGAGGTGAGCCGAGCGCTGAGGGTCGGAGAGAATGGAGTCCTATGGGGTTTCCCCGGCTGGAGGACATCATGCGGAGAGGCCATGTCTGCCCCTGGTGGCTGGCGTATGGCTTTGACAATCCTTTCCGACGACTCATCCACGATCCGCAGAGAATTTTCGCCGGGTTGGTCCGAAGGGGTGAGACCGCGCTGGATGTGGGATGCGGGATGGGGTACTTCTCCCTGGCACTGGCAGGAATCGTGGGGGAGGATGGGCAGGTGATCGCAGCCGACCTGCAGCCGCAGATGCTTGAAAGGGTCCGCCGCCGGGCCCTTCGGGGGGGACTTCAAAAGCGGATCCGCCTTCACCGCTGCGAACCGGGAAAGATCGGGCTCCGCGAAAAGGTGGATTTCGCCCTCGCGTTCTGGATGGTGCACGAGATCCCGGAGAAGGGGGAGTTCATGGGCGAACTGCACGGCCTTCTCAGGCCCGGGGGGCGCCTTCTGCTGGTGGAACCCAGGCTGCACGTCTCAGGTCGCGAATTCCGGCGGACCCTGCAGATCGCCTCTCAGGAAAAGCTCTTCCCGCTGCGCAACATCAGCGTGGCCCTCAGCAGGGCTGCACTGCTGGGACCCAATTAGCTATTTCACCTTCTTGATTTTACCCAGTTCCTCTTCCTTCAGGACTCTGCGCAGGATTTTCCCCACCATGGTGGTGGGAAGCTCGTCCCGGAATTCAATCACGGAAGGGACCTTGTACTGGGTCATTTTCCCCTTGGCCCATTCCTGGAGGTCTTCGGGTTTCAACTGCCCTTTCCTGGCCGGATCCAGGACGACGAAGGCCTTGACCACCTCTCCCACCTTGGGGTCGGGAACGCCGATCACGGCTGCACCCCTGACGTCCGGGTGTTTGTGCAGGAGATCTTCCACCTCGGCCGGAAATATGGCATAGCCCTTGAATTTGATCATGTCCTTGGCCCGGTCCCGGATGAGGGTGTAGCCTTCCGCGTCCATGCACGCGATGTCTCCGGTATAGAGCCACCCGTCCCGGACCGTGGCGGCGGACTCATCCGGCCGGTTGAGGTATCCCCGCATCACCTGGGGCCCCTTGATGACCAGCTCGCCCGTATAGGGTTCAGCCTCTTCGGATTGCTCCTTGGTCATGCCGCCGGTTTCCGCCACGGCAAACGGGAGGGGCGGGAGCTGTTTGGTCCCGGTCTCCTTGTCCATGATCTTGACGTCCGTGTCCGGATAAGGCAGGCCGATGGTGCCCAGTTTCCGCCTGCCGAAAATGGGATTTGCATGCGTGACCGGCGTGGCCTCGCTCAGCCCGTAGCCCTCCACGATGACCGATCCGGTGATCTCCTCGAACCTGTTCTGCACCTCCAGGGGCAAAGGCCCGGCCCCGGAGACGGCCATCTTGAGGCCGCTCAGATCGAATTCCCGCACCCGGGGATGGGTGTTGATCTTGTTGAAGAGGACCGCCACCCCGGGCATGATCAGGCCGCCCTTCTTGGAGTACTTCTGGATGGCCGCAAAGAGCTCGGCCATATCGGCCGGGGGCTTGGGAAAGAGGAGCTGGAAGCCTCCGATGCGTATGGCCGTGTTCATCACGGTGGTCATGGCAAAGGAGTGGAAGAGAGGAAGCACACCCACGATTCCCATGCTGGGCTCCTTTTTCCACAGCCACGCGTCGCACATGACCGCGTTGGCGACCATGTTGCGGTGGGTCAGCATGGCCCCCTTGGGAAGCCCCGTGGTGCCTCCGGTGTATTGAAGCACGGCCACGTCTTCCGGATCGATGTTCACCTTGGGAAGGTTTATTTCCGTCTTGAGGAGATCGGTCAGCTTCAGCGCATCGGAAGGCAATTCGCCGGTGGGGATCTTTTTGAGAAGTTTGCCGAGGAGCACCTTGATGCCCGAGAACCCGCAGAGGTCCACCACATTGGTGCCGATGACCTTCTGGATGCCGGTCCCCTGGATCCCTTCCCGGGCCTCTGCGAAGACCGCGTCCAAAACGATGAGAACCTTGGCCCCGGAGTCCTTGATCTGGTGCTGGATCTCCAGGGCCTTGTAGGTGGGGTTGATGGCGGTGACCGTGACCCCCAGCAGTTGGCAGGCGTAATAGGAGACCACGTACTGGATGGAGTTGGGGAGCATCAGGGCGCAGACATCCCC
Organism: Deltaproteobacteria bacterium; assembly: GCA_016926135.1. Next base: position 779 of record JAFGPH010000177.1, on the reverse strand, counting down.
CTTTTTGAGTCCGAGTCCGGCCAGCGACGTGGCGAGCCTCTGGACCATGTCCCAAAGCCGACTGTAGCTGACCTCCGCATCCAGAAAGATGATGGCCGGTTTTGACCCGTATTCGGCCGCGGCTTCCCTCAGAAACTCGGCCAGGGTGCAATCCGGGTAGTCCAGACACTTGGGAACCTGCGGAGGCCAGTGCTTGTACCAGATTCTTTCGCCGAGGGACTCATTTGCCATAGCGAAATTCCTTTCTCTCCTGCCGGAGCGTGCCGCTGTGTAAGGCATGGGTTTGTGAACGAATACGCCGAGCTACCACCTGTCCGAAGTATAGGGGGAACAGCCTGGCCTGTCAAGCAGAAACCATGGGATATACTGGGGAAATGAGTCGCATTCATTGTCGGCCATGAACGATTGAGGCTCTCTATCCGGGGCAGGAACACCTGATCATCCGGGGTCCGGCGGGGGGAGGCCCTCTCCAAAACCGCGCCAACTGCAGCGAGGCGTTGTTCACGGCACCGTGATTCTGCCTAGGTATCGGGGTTGAGTAGCTCGCTCATCCGGGTCGGAGGCATTGTGCCTTGTGCCTTCCGGGGATGACTACAGTCACCCGAGAGGGCGGAAGGAAGGTGCAAGGATGTCGCGGTTTTTCCGAAGACCTCCCCCCACCGACCCCTTCGCTGGCCGACGGGTTACCCTGAAACTTGAAATCAGGGATTCAATAAATGGCAACGTTCCCAACAAGCAGAGCTTTGACATACAAGGCCTGAGCCATGCACAAGGGGGAT
>JAFGPH010000176.1 GCA_016926135.1 Deltaproteobacteria bacterium | reverse complement strand
TCCTCCACGTTGGTGAGGAAGGCGATGACATCATGCTTGGTGGTCTTCTCGATCTCCAGGATGCGCTCGGCCGAGAAATCGGCCTTTTTCCGGATGACATCCACCGCCTCCCTGGGGATCAGGCCGTCTTCGGCCATGGCCTCACAGGCAACGATCTCCACCTCGAGCCACTTCGCAAAACGGTTCTGATCTTCCCAGATGCGTCCCATCTCGGGGCGCGTGTATCGGCTGATCATCTTTCCGCAGTCTCCTAACATCCCGTGGTATGTTGATTTTATCGGCATACCACATATACAGATCGAACCGGGAAAATCAATGAAAATGAATGGCCGGGAATTGCAAAAAGCAAACAAGGGATCCTGACCATTTAATTATGCATTATTTAATATCAATTAATGTTAATTGATGCTCATGATAATGTCAAGCTGTTTCAGCAGGCACCATTTGTTTTGACACAAGATCCCACATGGCCTATAGTTTTCACAGGACAAGTCCGCAGCCGGGATTCAGCACCGCAAAAAGACGCACACCACCCTCAAGAGGCGTCGAACGGAGTCTCGCTTTGAACATCCCTCTCGTCTGGATGGATCTGGAGATGACGGGCCTTGACCCCCATAAAGACGTCATCCTGGAGATCGCAACGGTCGTGACGGGGGCATCGCTTGATGTGCTGGCCGAGGGACCCAATCTGCCCGTCCACTACCCCGAAGAGGCGCTGCGCGCCATGGACGCGTGGAGCAAAAACCAGCATCAGAGCTCGGGGCTGCTCGAACGCGTGAGAACATCCCCCTACGATTGCCGCAGGGCCGAACAGGAAACCCTGTCGTTCCTGTCCCGGTACTGCAAGAAGGGAGAGTCGCCCCTCTGCGGGAATACCATCTGGCAGGACCGCAGATTTCTGATCCGATACATGCCCGAGCTGGAGGGGTTCCTTCATTACCGGAACATCGACGTGAGCACCCTGAAGGAGCTGGTGCTGCGATGGTACCCCTCGCTCCCCGCCTATGCCAAGAAAAAGGCCCACCTTGCCCACAGCGACATCCTGGAATCCATCAACGAGCTGAGGTATTACCGCGAGCATGTTTTTGTTGCGCCCTGAAATTTGAGGGAGAGCCCCTGTCTCCGGGGGAAAACAAACCATGAAAACTCAAGGGAGGTCGACATGAGAAGAATCATTTCCAGCAACGTTTTCGGCATGGTCTTTGCCTGCCTGGCCCTTGTGCTCACGCTGCCCGCGGGGGTCCCCTGTGCATCGGCGGAATACCCGGAGAGGTCCGTCACCGTGGTGGTGCCCTTTCCTCCGGGAGGCGTCACCGATCTCGGTGCGAGGGCATTCGCGGCCGGCATGGAGAAACTCCTGAAGCAGCCTTTTGTGGTGGTGAACAAGGCGGGCGGAGCCACCACCATCGGGGGAAACGCAGTGGCGACCGCCAAGCCGGATGGGTACACCCTGGGGTATTTCCCGCCCATGGCGAGCATGGCCGAGGTGTATTCCTATTTTTACCAGGCCCCGTACACCAGCAGAAGCTTTCAGCCCATCTGTCGCATGGCGACGGCGGTAGGCGCCATTTGCGTGAAGGGGGATTCCCCCATCAACGGTTTCCCCGACCTGGTCGAGCACATCCGGAAAAACCCCGGCACCAAGTGGGGAATCAACACCAAGACCTCCCCCAGCTACATCCTGATGAAAGCGATCGCCAAGAAGGAAAACCTGAAGATTGTCGAGGTGGCGTTTGACGGCGACGTCAAGATCGTGCCGGCCATTTTGGGCGGCCACATCGTGGTCGGCTCCCCCACCTATCCGTCGGTGAAATCCCTCGTGGATGCGAAGGAGATCAAGATACCGGTTCTCCTGGTGGACCGACATGAAGACTTTATGCCCAAGGTGCGCACCATCGTCGAGTTCGGCTACCGGATCCCTCCCGGCATGTCCAACTCCGTGTTCGCGCCCAAAGGGACCCCGCCCGACATCGTGAAAAAACTCAACGACGCCGCAGCCAAACTCTCGCAGGACCCCGCCTTTCGCGGCAAGCTCATGACCCTGGGCATTGTCCCCTCCTTTGAAGAGACGAAGTCCTTTGAGGCCTCCATCGATCGGGAAATCAAGGAACTGCAGGGCTTCTTCAAGGAAGAGGGTCTGGTCAAGTAAGGAACCCAAACGCAAAAAAAAGGAGGCTCATATGAGAAAGTCTGGTTTGTGCACCCTGGCGGGCAATCTTCTCGTATCCCTGGCGTTGGTGCTCACGCTGTGCCTCGGGATTCTTCCGGCTTCGGCGGAATACCCCGAGCGGGCGATCACGATTGTCGTACCCTATCCTCCGGGAGGCGTGACCGATCTCGGGGCGCGTGCCCTCGCGGAGGCACTGGAGAAAGGCCTGAAGCAGCCCGTCGTGGTGGTGAACAAGGCGGGCGGGGCGACCACCATTGGCGGAAACGCCGTGGTGACGGCCAAGCCGGACGGTTACACGCTCGGTTTTTTCCCGTCCTCAGCGAGCATCCCCGAGGTCTACACCTATTTCTATCAGGCGCCCTATTCCGGCAAAGATCTCAGGCCCGTGGCGAAGGTGGCCATACCGGTGCTGACCATATCCGTGAAGGGCGACTCCCCCATAAACAGCGTGAAGGATTTCGTGGCCTTC
>JAFGPH010000175.1 GCA_016926135.1 Deltaproteobacteria bacterium | reverse complement strand
CTGTCCCTGATGGTAGATCACCTTCTTTTCACCCCTCTTGCGCATGTTGAGGGTTTCAGTCATCGAGGGCGTCTCGTGCATGACGAATATGATGATCACGGCGAGCAAGGCCGCTGGGACCGAAAGTATGTAAAACACGGGGCGCCACGAGCCATAGACCCCGAGGAGCCATGTCGCAACAATAGGTCCCACGGCAACGCCTATCAGCATAAAGCACGCGGAAAGAGTTCCAACAGTAAGCCCCCGTTTCTCCGGGGGCGCTTCTTCCGCTAAGGTGGAAACGGAGGGCGCCCATGGACCACCCTCAAAGACTCCCAGGATACCCCGAATCCAGAGCATGCCTCCGAGGGTGTGTACGAAACCGGTGATCCACGAAAAGCACGCAGCCAGGATAGCCGTAACAACTATCACCGGCCGACGGCCGAATTTGTCACCGATAGCAGCAAAGATAATCGTGCCGAAGGCCCATGTGAGGCCGGTGATAGCGAGGATCAGACCGACATCGGTGTAACTGAACTTCATCTCTGCCTGAATCGCGGGCATGATGATTGCTATAACGATTCGCTGGAGCGCAATGAACCCCCAGAGCAACGACAACAGTAATGCAAGCTTCTGATAGTATTTCATGATCCCTCCGTTCTTCTAAGGCAATTTGGCATTTCGTTCCACATAGAATAGCCACGTTACATCCATCATCAATCCTCTTCTTGAGCCCCACGTTTCAAAATCTTTGACTCAGGAAAACAAAGATGGGGCCGGCCTCTGACAAATAGGTTCCTTATATTCCATCACCTCCCTTCCTGATTTGCCTAAAGCGTTCCACCACCCTGCGCTGGGGCAGGCCCCCCTGGAACTACCTCTTGTATATTCGGGGAATTTCCCATCCGTCCTTTGCGACTTGGCGAAAAATGGCCCCTAAACTCGGGGTCCGGAGTGGGTGGGGGGAATTGGGCCCTTGCCGGCATGGAGGACATGGTGAGCCGGCATGTGGGCGTGGCCTCATTCTGCGGCCTCGAATCCTAGGTGATTCAGTATATTCGGATAGGCCTTATTCAGCATTTTTTCTACCTCTGACAGTATGCTTGAAACGTAGGGTGCATTCTCTTCAACGTAATCCCAGAAGTTGTCATCCCTTGGGATTCCCTTGTAGTCAGGGTCTTCCTGGAGCAAGTAACCCTCCCATTGCGATACTTCTCTTATGGTAAAGATTCTGTCGGCCGCTGTGGGATAGAGCATCATCAGATCCTTCTTCTGATCGGGTAAGGAAGTAATGATCATGTCAGCCTCCCCCACCATTTCCGAGGACAGGGCCTTGGTCCTCCAGGTCTCAGGCACAATGATGCCCTGAAGGCGTAAGGCCTTCAGGGTCGTTCGGGCCATGGGCCTGCCAAAAAACGGTTCAGGCAGGCCGATATGGCCTTCCGCCATTTTGTCTTTTATCATTTGCGAGACGAATCCGGCTGACGTAACATGGATGGCACTGACAAGGCGCCTATCCCTTTCGCTGAGGAGTTTTGAGAAGAAGAACTCGGAGAAAGGACTGCGATTTCGATTCCCCACACAAACAAAGACCAAATGACGCGGACCTTTCACTCTTAGCCCTCCTTACCCGACCAGCCCTACTGCTCCCGGATTAGCGAATTTTGATTCACTCATTCTCCAAATCTTTCCTACGCATAAGCTTTTGCTTTGACTCTCTCAGGCCCTTTTCCCGTAACCGATCTTTTCAACTTCTTCTTGAATTCTTCCAAGCACTGCAGGGTCATCGATCGTTGAAGGAACCTCGTATTCCTTGCCGTCCACGATCTTGCTCATGGTCCCTCGAAGGATCTTGCCGCTCCGGGTCTTGGGAAGTGCATCCACCACCACGCAGTTTTTGAAGCAGGCGACTGCACCCACCACTGAACGAACCATCTGGATTAGTTCCTGGATAACCTCTCCGTGCTCCCTTCCGCTATCGGCCTTCAGCACAACAAAGCCAAAAGGCAACTGGCCTTTCAGTTCGTCCTCTACACCCAGAACGGCACATTCGGCCACATTCGGATGTTTGGCCACAATCTCCTCCATGGCGCCGGTGGAGAGTCTATGTCCGGCCACGTTGATTACCTCGTCAATGCGGCCCATGATGAAGAGGTACCCGTCTTCATCAAAATGGCCCCCGTCACCGGTGACATAGAAACCGGGCATGGGTCTCACATAATCGAGAAACCTCTCATCATTCTGCCAGAGGGTGGTAAGACAGCCGGGAGGGAGAGGAAGCTTGATCGCCACGATGCCCTCCGCGCCTTTGGGAATCTCCTTCCCTGCTTCATCCACGATCTGGACATCGTATCCCGGCACAGGCTTGGTAGGAGAGCCGGGTTTCACGGAAAGGTGCTCTATGCCCACGCAATTGGCTGCAATAGCCCAGCCTGTCTCTGTCTGCCACCAGTGATCGATGATAGGGATATTCAGGAGTTCCTTTGCCCAGAAATAGGTGTCAGGATCAAGGCGTTCACCTGCAAGGAAAAGGTATCGCAGAGAGGGGATACGGTATTTCTTCAGGAATGTCCCTTGGGGATCCTCCTTTTTGATTGCCCGGAAGGCCGTCGGCGCCGTGAAGAGTACCGAAACGTTAT
>JAFGPH010000022.1 GCA_016926135.1 Deltaproteobacteria bacterium | reverse complement strand
GGCAGGCGGCCGATGGCAAACATGACCGTGAACATGTTCTGGGGGATCCCCATGGCCCGAAGCACCACCCCGCTGTAAAAATCCACATTGGGGTAGAGGTGGTGATCGATGAAATAGGAGTCCTTCAGGGCCACTTCCTCCAGCCGCCTGGCGATGTCCAGCTGCGGGTCATGCACCTTGAGTTTCGCCAGGACCCTGTCGCACACCTTTTTGATGATCTTGGCCCTGGGATCGTAGGTCTTGTATACCCTGTGCCCGAATCCCATGAGGCGGAAGGGATCGTTCTTGTCCTTGGCCCTGGCGACAAAGGGGGCCACGTCCCCGCCCGCGGCCTGGATGGCGTTCAGCATCTCCACCACGGCCTGGTTCGCGCCGCCGTGCAGGGGACCCCACAGGGCATTGACGCCCGCGGAGATGGCCGCGTAGAGGTTCACCCGGGAGCTTCCCACCAGCCGCACCGCGGCCGTGGAGCTGTTCTGCTCGTGATCGGCATGCAGGATCCAGAACACGTTCAGGGCATGGACGATGTCCGGGTCGAGCCGGTAGGGAAGCACCGGGGAGTCGAACATCATGTTGAGGAAATTGGCGGCATAGAGAAAGTCCGATCTGGGGTAGACGACCCGGTGACCTCTGGAGATCTTGTACGACATGGCCGCCATGGTGCGCACTTTGGAGAGGAGCCTTGTCGTGGTGATGTTGATTTCTTCGTCCTGGTCGGGCAGCTCCGGGTAGAAGAAGCGCAGGGCGTTCACCATGGAGGAGAGGATGCCCATGGGGTGAGCCCTTCGGGGGAAGTTCTGGAAGAACTCCCGCATGTCTTCGTGCACGAGGGAATGATCGTTCAGCATCACCGAGAAGCGGGTCAGCTGCTTTCGGGTGGGCAGATTGCCGTTGATGAGCATGTATGCGGTTTCCACGAACGTGGAATGCTCCGCCAGTTGTTCCACCGGATATCCCCGATAGCGGAGAATCCCCTTTTCTCCGTCCATGAAGGTGATACGGCTCTTGCAACTACCGGTGTTCGCGTAGCCGGGGTCATAGGTGATGAGGCCGGTCTGCTGGCGCAGCCGGGTGATATCGATGGCCCTCTCTCCCTCGGTCCCCACCAGGAGCGGGATCTCGTAGGACTTTCCGTCCACGATGAGCGTCGCTTTTTGTTCCATGTTTTCATCTCCTTGAACGAGTGGAGGTTTTTATCATAATCCCCGATTCTTCGCCAGAACAAAAAAGCGCACGGCGCACGGCCCGCAGTGCAGGGAGATTGGTGCTTCTCTCGTTTGCAGAAATGGGCTAGAATCACGAACCCATGATCCCCCTCCGAGACACATCCCAGTCCAGGAATTACCCGGTGGTGAACACCCTGCTCATCGCCGCCAATGTGATCGTCTATTTCATGCAGGTCGCACAGGGCCAGGCCGAAGGGAAATTCATCTTTGTCTACGGACTCGTGCCCGCGCGATATTCGGCACCCGAGCTCTCCTCCTATTTCAGCGCCGGGCAGCAGTGGTTCGCCCTGCTCTCCTTCATGTTCCTGCACGGGGGCTTCTGGCACCTGCTCGGCAACATGTGGTCCCTCTACATCTTCGGGGACAACGTGGAGGACAGGATGGGCCCCTTCCGCTATGTCCTGTTCTATCTGCTTTGCGGATGGGCCTCCGGTCTGACCCATCTCGTGACCAACTGGCATTCCCAGATCCCCACCATCGGGGCGAGCGGGGCCATTGCGGGGGTCATGGGCGGGTATCTCCTCCTCTACCCCAGGGCCAAGATTCTGACCCTGATCCCCATTCTGATCATTCCCTACTTCATCGAGATCCCCGCTTACTTCTTCCTGGGGATCTGGTTCGTTCTCCAGTTCCTGAACGCCCTGGGAAGTTCCGGGGGCTCCACAGGTGTCGCCTGGTGGGCCCACATCGGGGGCTTCGTTTTCGGCATTGTGCTGCTGAAGCTTTTCCTGATGATCCCGGAACTGGGCATGACCCGTCAGCTGAGGCCTTCTACCCGGAAGTCCGGGACCCCGCGCCTGCGCATGGTGCGATCCTCCGGTGCCGGGCAGGAGGCGGACACCCACGCCCGTCTCACCATCTCCCCTGCGGAGGCGCTCTTCGGAACGCGAAAGGTGGTTACCGTGCCCTGGGGAGTCCGGAGCAGGCTTTTCAGGGTAAGGGTTCCGGCCGGGGTCACGGACGGCACGGTCCTTCGTCTGAGCGGCCTGGGAAGGCCGCTGCCGGGCGGCGCGAGGGGGGATCTGTATCTCGAGGTTTCCATCGAGTCTTAGGCATTTTTGGCTTGAAAACCCGCCTGTTTCCTGCTAGATAACAACCCGGCCGCTGAAAAAGGCCCATTGCGGCCGGTGCCGGGACAGGGGAGCCAAAAATGCAGGGTGCGGGGAAGAAACCGTGGCCCCTGCGCCCCGAACCGTAAACCCCGAACCCTGAACCTTCTTCAGGTCCCCCATGGACGCGAATCCGAACAGCAAAGAGCTCTTTCTCGCCAATTTGCTCCTGAAGCTGCACCATGACGAGATGACGGGCGTGGTTACGGTCAAGGACAATCGCAGGGCGCTCCGGATCTATCTTCAGAGAGGGCACATCGTCAGCGCTGAAGGGATCGACAAGGAGATCCCCCTCCTGAAGGAGATCGGCGCCAAGCGGAATCTCACAGATGCCCAGAAGCAGGAACTGCGCGACGTCCTGGAAAAGGATCCCCAGTCGCTGGGCAGGGTTCTGATCGAGAAAAAGATCATCAACCGGGCCGTGTGGAGCAAGTTCCTGGAGCTGAAGGTCAAGGCGGTGCTTGCCGCCGCGTTCGACATGGACCATGCGGAGGTTGGGTTCAGTAAGACAAACCTGGATACTCCCTCGATCAACTTCATCGATTACAATATCCTGCAGCTTCTGCTGGATACCCTCAGAGGAATCGAGATTCTCGATCGACTGAAGGCAAGGATCCCGGACGACAACACGGCCTTTGCACTTTCCCCGGACTCCGAGTCCCTCCTGGCCGCCATTCCCCTGAGCCCGATGGAGCAGCGGGTGCTCTCCATGGTGGACGGTCAGAGGACCGTCCGGCAGATCATGCAGACCGGCGGCCTGGACCCGCTCAGCGTCTACAAGAACCTGTACCTCCTCATTTGCTTCGGACTGATCCGGGTGGTGCGAAAGGGAAAAGAGGAAGAAGCGGGAGCGGACTACAGCGAGATCATCAACCTTTATCTCGACCTGCTGGGCATCATCGAGACCCACTACCGCAAGGAGGTGGGGAGGGAGTTCGAAAACGTCTTCAGAAAGTGCAAAGAGGAGCTGACCGGCCAGAGCAGGGAACTGTTTCAGGACGTGGTCCTTTTCAAGGACCATCATGCTCAGGCCAGGGAAGAGATCTCCCGCCGGTTTACCAGCCAGAGCAAGGCCGCGGAAGGGCGGCTCGTTCTTCTGTCGTCCTTCAACAAACTCCTCTTCCTGCTGGTCATGAGGATGAAGAAACTCCTGGGGCTGGGCCTGGCGGAGAAGACCCTGAACGAGATGATGAACATCCTGGGATATGTGGAAAAATACCGCCAGGACACGGAAGTCATGAACTATGTGAAGGAAAATCTGAAGGACTACCTGAAACAGTTGAAATCCTGAGAAGGATTCAAGGAGGACGGAATGAATATCGCCCCGGATACCATGGTTCGGCTCTTCATGCTGATGATCTACATTATCATCGTCTACATCTTCGACCGGGCCAGGAGAAAATTCAAAGGCGGCAACATCGAGATGGTAATCAAACTCATCATCGCCAACGCCCTGCTCCTCATCGCCGCCGACTACACCCCCTTTCTGACCTTTCTGCCCCCGGAGATCAATTACGTCATTCAGGCGGTCCTTCGAGTGGCGGCCATGTGCGCCATCGCCTTTGGAGGCCTCCGGCTGATCGTGAGCTGAGTTCCATGCTTCTCAGCGTTCCGGGCTCTTCTCCAGCAATTCCAGGAGGAGCCTGCCCACCAGGAAAAAGGCGGCTTTGCTGGCGCCTTTGCATTCCCGCTTGAAATTCAGATCGTAGGCTTCGCAAGGCTCGGGAGGCACCACGAGCCTGAAGCCTCTTTCCTCCATCCGGTTTCGTGCCTCCTCGATGTCGTCCACCTCGAAGCAGAGATGATGCAGCCCGCCCCCGCGCTTCTTCAGGAAATTGCTGATGGGCGAGTTCTCGTCCGTGGACTCGAGCAGCTCGATGTGAACGTCCTCCGGCGGATGAACATTCACAAAGGATGCGGTCACCTTCTGAAGGGGATTGGGAACCGCTTCGGTGATCTGATCCAGCCCCAGGGCCTCGAAGGCCCGCGCATACTCGGAGATGCCCCCGGTGACAAAGCCGATGTGATGAAGTCTCATTTTCATCAGGACGCCCTCACACTTCCTCTTCCAGGATGGCCACCGCCCTCACCCATCCGGCGCTGGCCTTTTCGAGCTTCACGGGAAACACGGCCACCTTGAACCCGTAAGGTTTGGGGATCTGCTCGAGGTTCGCCAGCTTCTCGAGATGGACGTATTCCTTTTCCTTCCCCAGGTAGTGGGATTCCCAGAGCTGGTCCTTTTTGCCCGCCTTGAATTCGGCCACCATCACGTCAAAGGGCCTGTCCCAGCCCCACGCGTCGATCCCCATGACCTTGACGCCCTGGTCGATCAGCCAGGAGGTCGCCTCCCGGCTGACGCCGGGGTGCAGGAACTCGTACTTGGGGTCATCCAGGTGCTTGTCCGTGTCCGTGCGAATCAGCACGATGTCAAAAGGCTTGAGGGTGTATTGAATCCCGGCCAGGGCCTCCCGGATGTCTTTCAACCCGATCGTTTCGCCTTTCTTCTTGTGGGAGAAATCCAGCACCACCCCGTCCCCGTAACACCACTCCAGCGGGATTTCATCGATGGTTTTAGAAGGGTTGCCGGCGGTTGTCGGCCCGAAGTGCCATGGGGCGTCCAGGTGCGTTCCGGAATGGGAGTTGAGCGTGATGGCCTCGTTGGCCGCGAACCTGCCGTCCGGGAAGTCGCTCGGGTCCAGCCCGAAGTACGGGGCCGCGGCCCTGGCCGCTTCTTCATGGCTCTGGTAAGTAATGTTCTGACCTGTGAGACCCTGAGCGCTCCTTTTCATGGTCACGCTCAGGTCAATGATTCGAAGCTTTCGGTTGTCGTGTATGCGCATCGATTTACCCCTTTCTTGAATCGGCTCGCCATCCTGCAAAGGAGAGTCGCACCCCTTTTCATCGTTGTCTCCGCATCCCTGATTCCGGCAAAACCGAATCCCGGATTGAATCCGGGGCGGAATCCAGCAGCTTCTCTGGATGCCGGTCGAAGATACCGTGTTCAGAGGGGATCCGTCATCTCGGACCTGATCCGGGACCGGCCTGACGATACAATTTC
>JAFGPH010000174.1 GCA_016926135.1 Deltaproteobacteria bacterium | reverse complement strand
TTGGGCCATCTCGGGCTGGATACCCGCCAGGTCCACCTCTCCGCCGGTCAGGGATACCAGCGGCTTCCCTGATCGCATATAGATAAGCCTGTCGGCCCTGGGTTTTCCCTGATAGTAATCGGCAAAGGCCTCGTAGAGATAGGTGCCCTGGGCCTTGTTGAAATCCCTGAACACATATGGACCGCTGCCGATGAAGGCCTTTGGATCCTCAAAGGCTTTCGGGTTTCCCACACCTTCCCAGATGTGCTTGGGTAGGATGGGCATGGTCCCGCCGATGTCGGACAGGAACGGGGAGTAGGGTTTCGAGAGATAGACCGTGACGGTGTGGGTATCTGCAGCCACGGTCCGAGCCACGGAGTCCACGGTGATCCAGGGATAGGGGTATTTCTTGAAATACTCCAGGGTGAAGACCACGTCCTGGGCCGTGAGGGGTTCTCCGTCATGCCATTTGGCCTTCGGGTTGATCTTGAACGTAAAGGCCAGTGCCCTGGGGTCGTAAGACCACGCCTGGGCCAGGGCGGGTATGTATCCCCTCTGGTCCTTCCAGACCAGGGTGTCAAACACCCAGCTCATGCGCACGTAACCCGGGCCGCGCGGGTAGTGCCGGTAAGGGTTGGGATAGCCCCAATCCCCCTTGCTGTCGGCGATGCGCACCTCCTTGACCTGGGCGATCGAAAGGCACGGGGCGAAAACCAGCAGAAACGCGACGAGAGAAAGCAGCAACCGGTGACATATACAAAGCGATCTCATGGCAAACCTCCTCAGGATTGGAATGTCGCCGGCCCTTCCCGCAAGAAAAAGGCCACGACGGCTCGCAGGCTTTGCCTGCCTCGGCCTTCGTGGCCTTGTCTAGCGTTGTTAATTTACAATGACGATGCCCCCGCCGGTAGGAACCACACGGGGCGCCTTGTTTCTCGATTTCAGCCTTATTGACGCAATCCGCCAGGACCCTTCGTGGGCCCTTTTGATCTTCCTGATTCAGAATCTCTGCCATGGCGGGGGCTCTTTGTCAACCCCTTTGCATCTATCCTTTGATTTGAGCTTGACAGCAGGGAAGGAGACGGTTATAGAGTTGCCCTTAACGCGCAATAGGAAATTGCGCAGGTATTCATCGGAAGTTCTTGCATTAAACAAGGCCACGAAGGCTCACCGGGCATGGACCCGGGATGGCTTCGTGGCCTTTTCTTTTTGGGCAGCCTCATTGGGGAACTGGAGTAATGGGGTGATGGAGTAATGGAGTATCGGAAAAAGCAGCAAAGCCCAACACCTCAACTCTCCATTGCCACACAATCTCACGTCTAGGAGGAACATGATGAAGAAACCAGCAATTATTGTTTTGATCCTTTCCATTCTGCTTCCGCTCTCCCTCGTCTCGGCACAGGCCGGAGATCTCTCCCCCCAGATGAAACACGCCAAGGAGGCCCTTTCCAAGGCCCTGGCCGAAATGGGTGTTCCCAAAGGGGACAAGAACCTGCTCACCCTGACAAACGCCGGGTACGGACAGATCGGTCCCCAGACCACGGAGGCCTTTCTGGATGTGGCTCGGGACGTCACGGGATGCAGTCCGGGTCGGCGTTCCCTGCTGGCCATCCACACCTCCATCCAGGAACCCCTCTGGGCTGCGCTTTATCGTAAAGACACGGGCAAGCTGGTCTTCTTCAAGTGGACCGGAAAGGACTTCGATGCACAGTCCATCGATGCCTCCCCGGAGAAGATTCTCACCCCGGACGGATGGAAGGCGGCCTCTTCAGGTTTGATCGGCCGGAGGCTGTTCTCCGTGGCCAGCATCTCTGTCACCTGGGCCGTGGGGCCGCCGTGGAGCCTCCTGCTGGCGGCCACTTTCCATGACCATTTCTGCCCGGGCGTGAATTCCGGGCACATCGCAGGGCAATATGTCATAGAGAAACTGCCCCTTGGCGCTGGGGATCAGTACGTGTTTGTCACAGCCCCCGGCAAGTGTGCGGCCGACGCCCTCCAGGTGATGTTCAACACCACAGCGGGCAAGCAATCCGGGTACACCATGGTGGTCAGCGACAAGGACCTTGAAAAGTACGCCAAGGACGGGGTCCCGCCGTCCATCGTGGCCATGCGCGTAAATAGGAAGTCCGACACGTGCGAAGGGAGGGTTCTGGGTTTCGACTGGAACAAGGCCTATGTCGACACGGGTGTGAAGGCCGAAGAGATGGCACCCAAGGGCGGATCCAGCAATCCCGTGTTTTGGATTGCCAGGGCAAAAATGTCCCGGGAGTTGGCACGGTTGCCAAAGGAAAAACTCCCCGGGTATATTGCGGAGATCAAACAGTTCTCAGGAAAGGCCGCCCTGGCGGACAAGGTGGCGGGAGGCGATCCCTACCTCATAGCCTCCCAGCATTGATGAACACAGGCAGTCGGAGTCGAAGGGCACCCGTTCAATCTTGAGCTTCCAGCCGATGGCCGCTGCGTTGCTCCTCGGTACCCTAGTTGCCCCACCATGCGACACATCAGAATGCAGCGCTGCGGGAAGCCGGGGATATCCCGGAGGAGGCGGGCTCCCCGATGTCAGAAATCGGTCAGCGGATGTTTCCAGTCAAGGCCCGGAAAGCGGCTGTAGTCCCTGTCCGTTGTCACCCATGTATTGCCGGACTCGATCGCAAGGGCGGCGAAGTAGGCATCTGAAATCAGATTGCCTCTGGCATCCACCTTGCGGCACAAATCCGTAAAGATCCCCCAGTGCCTCTCCCCCGGAAAGACCGGCACGGCATCAGGATGGCCGACAATCGATTCAGCGAATTGGATGGCAATGGGAAGCGGTGCGGGTGGATCAAAAACCCAGGGATTTGGTATCGTCCAGATCAACCCCTGCCTTCAACCCTTTCCCGCCGGCGAAATGGTCGGAGGAGGGGAAGAGTTCACCTGGGAATCGCCTTTCCTTCGAAGCCGTGCCTCAGGGCGATCTTGCCGAACATCTGGGCGAGACCGGTTCCCAGGCTGAAAACCGATCCGATGTCCAGGTTCCGGTCCGCGGTCTCGTCAAAGAAGACATGAAGACTGGAGGCCAGCCCGTCTTCGGGCAGCCAGTAACAGATCATGAGAGGGACTCTGGGCAGGGGGTGCAGGACCACGGATATGTCCGACTCGAATTGCTTGTCCACCTGCCTGGCGCTGAACACATGAACCATGTAGTCGAAGAGATCCGTGTGGGTATCGGCCACCCGTTTCATGGGTTCCTCGCAGCGCTTCTGAAAGAGCGGATAGCGTTCCCTGCCCCCGGCAAGTTCCCGAAAGGGCACCCACCTGCCTGAGGCCGGCACCCCTTCGCCGTGAAGGATATAGTCCAGAAACGGCACCGCCACCCACGGGTTGATATGGATTTCCGCAGAGAGATTCCCTTCCTTATCCACGGAGAAGTCCTTGCCAAGCACCTTGAGGGTCAGTCTTCCCCGAGAAAACCGGGCGCCCACCCGTTCAGCCGCCTCGGCCAGATCAAGACTCGCAACCTCGGATCTCAACTTGCCGAGGGACCCAAGAGCATCGGGTTCATCCTCTCGCCGCTCATCCCGCTCCCCGGTGAACCGTTCAATGGTTTCCGGGTCCAGCCTCGGGCATTCCCGGAGCTTCCTCTGCCCTGTGAAGACCGCCCCGGCAAAGGCAAGGCATGTCTTCTCCCCGCATTCCCGGCAGTTGGATTTGTCCAACAACTGGAAGATCTCAAAGGCACTCCTGGGTTGCGCCACGAAAGGCCCCTTCCTTTCCTCAACCCCGCTTCTTCACCTCGCACAGCAGGGCTTTGTACACAGGGAAACCGGAGATCGAATCACGATTCTCGAAGTCTGTCAGGTAATTGGCATTTCGCCAGGCTTCCGCCTGGATGGGACCCCCTCCTCCGACGTTTAGTTCCACCTGCCCCGCCATGACGTCATCGGTCACCTTTACCCACACACCTAGGCGACCCCACGATAAGCAGGGCCTTGACCGGCATGGCCCCGGGCTGGATGAAATGCATGCTGATCATGCGGCGGATGCCTTCATGGGACTGAGGGTCGATGCCCACGGTCAGGAGCATGGCCGTCTTCGCCATGACTGTATCATGCCCTTACCGGTACTCATTTGCCGGATGAACCGCAAAGGGGAGATTTCTTCTGTTTGCGTTTCGACGGACTCCTTCCTTCGCCGGTTTTCTCCTGTTTGACAAATGGGCGTGCCTCCTGGATCAACCAGGAAAGCAGGCACTCCACATTCCTGGCCTTGAATCCATAGACCAGCTTCATGAACCCGTCTTGATCCTTATGAGCCCTCCCCCGGATTCTCTTCGAGAGTATCTCAAGGACACGGATCTGTCTCTCCACAAGATCCTTGGCCCCGGGCAGCGAAAGAGAATCAAAAAAATACATCTTGCACAGAAATTCCATGCGGAAATCCCTAACGTGTTCACAAGGCGCGCTCAACCACTCCAGGAAGGCTTTTTTCCCCTTACCTGTCAGCCTGAATACCCGTTTCGGTGGGCGGGTTCCCTGGCTCTCCGAATAGGACTCGAGGCAGCCCTCCTCTTCCATCCTTTTCAGCAGCACGTAGAGCTGGCTGGTGCTGAGCCGCCACGTGGCCTCCAGGGCCGAGCCAAGAAATTGCATGATCTCGTAGCCATGGCGTGGGCCGGGCATGAGCGCGCCCAGAACGACATATTCGGTGGATGATTTAAAGCGATCAGCAGCCACGCAATGCCCGCAACTTGAGAATGCCGTGGACCCGGTCACCCGGGCTGAGATTCATGGCGCTCAGGTGATCCCGGCTGATCTCCGCCCGCAGGGTCTCCTCGCCCACTTCAACCGTCACCTGGACCACGCCGTCGTTCTCCCGGACTTCCCTGACCGTCCCGCTGAACCGGTTGATGGGAGGCCCCGGAGGCGGCATGAGGGCAATGTACACGTCCTGGGGCAGAATGGCAAGGTGAGCGAACTTGCGATCCTCATCGGGCGCCACGATGTTCAGGCCGGCCCATTGAACCTGCACCAGGCCATTGTTCAGGGAGACCTGATCCTGGCAGGCCAGCAG
>JAFGPH010000173.1 GCA_016926135.1 Deltaproteobacteria bacterium | reverse complement strand
CATTTCTTTCGCTTGTCGTCTTGGCAATGCGGAGTGAGGCAACATTACCACGCCAAATCAAGAAGATACAGTTGTTTTGAAAGTACTTGAAGTTGACACGTGGGCCTGGCTGAAAAACGGAAAGGAGCCGGTAAGACCACTGCCGACAGAGCCGCCTGATCAGGATCTTGGAGTAGGAAGGCGCGATAGGTTTGGTTTCCTATTGGTTCCCAATCATGGACCGGCACGACTTGCACTGATGTTTAATATGTAGCCTAAATACTGGGCGAATGTCTGCACCCTGCCGAAATGTCGGATTGGCTTCCCAAGAATGATCTGACTCGAGGGCATATGCAGTCAAGAATTCCGAGAGTATTTTTGATCTGGACCGACCCGATTTGCCCAGGAATGGATATTGGACAGCGTCACATGATCTCTCCGGCCCAGAGCATCTCACAGAAACGCTGCCACGGCAAAAGCGTGGTTCGGGCGGTCAATTTTCTGGGCAGAGGATCCCTGGACACCACGTAACTTTTTCTGCACTTGTTGTCCTCCAAGAAAAGATGTAGACCTTTTGTCCTGTCCCCGGCATGTTCCGAGGCCTTGATCTCCAGCGCAACCTCGCCATCCCCCAGGATGAGGTCCACTTCGGTGCCACTGGCTGTTCTCCAATAGGAAAGAGGGAGTGTAGCGTGATTCAGAAAACGGTTGAGGCGGATGTGCTGTGTGCGGGCGGCGGCATCGCCGGTCTCGTGGCCGCCATACGTGCCAGGGAACCGGGGGCAAAGGTGGTTCCGGCCGGGAAGGTCCGGATTCTCCTCAGCTCAAAGAAACTCCCTCAGCACCTTACGCAGGCGTGCTTTTCCATGCCCCGGATTTGATCTGGTTCCCTTTGCCGTCAATGATCAGGGATGCGCAGTCCGGGAGGGAGTTGATGAACTCTGTGCCCCGGGCCGGGCTCATCACGAAGACCCCTGTCGCGAGGGCGTCGGCCTGCATGGCACTTGGGGCCAGGACGGAGGTGCTTGCCGCCACGCGGGGGGAGTGCCCGGTGGCAGGGTCCACGATGTGGTGAAACATCTTCTCCCGGTCGTAGTAGACCTCATAATTTCCGGATGTGGCGACCGCCCCGTTTTTCAATGCAATCCGGTCCGGAAAGTCTCTTTTCTTCCAGGGGTCCTGGATGGCAATGGTCCACGGCTTGTGGTCCCCCTTTTCGCCCATGGTTCGGATGTCTCCTCCGCCGTTGATCAGGTGGTTTTCCACCCGGTGCCGTGCGAGCACCTCAGAGGCCTTGTCCACGATATAGCCCTTGGCGATACCGTCCAGGGTGATGCCCATGCCCGGGGCCGCAAAAGAAATGGAGTTTCCGTGCAATTCGACCTTTTGGGATCCGATGAGTTGGAGCAGGTTTTTCAATTCGCGATCGGTCGGCAGGGCCTTTTTCTCCCCCCCCATCCTTTCTCTGAAAAGATCCACGACCGGCTTGACCGTAATGTCGAAGGCGCCGCCGGTGCGCCGGTTGTACAGGAGGGCATTCTCGATCACGTGGACGACCTCCGGAGGCAGGTCCTGGATCCGGCCTTCCTGGTTCAGATGGCCCACCGCGGTCGAGGAATCGAAGCGGTTCATCAGTTTGGTCAGGCGCTCGATTTCCTCAAAGGCGCGTCCCATAGCCTCCTCGGCCTGATCCCTGGAAGTGTGGATGAGGGTCATGGAGACAAAGGTCCCCATGGCAAGCCTGGTTTCGGAGACCTTGTGGGTGTTCCTGTCGAATTTCACGGCCTCGGCGCGGCCGGGGATGACCCACGCAGAAGCCACCCCCAACCCCAGGAGGCCGGATAGCTTCAAAAAGGCCCGACGGCCCATCGGGTGCTCATCTTCAGAAATACGGTTCAGGCAATCCATTTCGTTCCCCCTTGAGAGTAAACGATAGGCCAATAACACATCCGGCAGGTCCTGGCAACGTTTTTGATTTGCTCTTTTTTAAGCCCCGCCGGCAACAGGATGCCGCGTTTCCAGGGTCAAGGACTGCTTGTCGGATGGCATCCGGCTGTGCTCTTCGAACCAATGCCTTGCATCCCGGATGTCCTGCGAGATCTGATCGGTAAGCTCCTTCACGGAATCGTAGCGCTTTTCATCCCTCAGCCGGTGCAGAAAACCGAGCTTTATCTCCTGTCCCACGATGTCCCGGGAGAAATCCAGGATGTGGGTTTCTACGGACAAGGCGCTATCCCCGAAGGTGGGGTTGTATCCCACATTGGTCACACCGAAGTGGTGTTCCCCTTCGATATCCACGCTGACCGCATAGACCCCCGGTTTTGGCGTCAGTTGATCGGAGGGCTTTAGGTTGGCCGTGGGAAAGCCGAGCAGCCTTCCCCCTCGGTTGGCCCCTTTGACCACAGTGCCCCACACCTGGAAATCCCTTCCCAGAAGCCTCTTGGCTTCCTGTAGATTCCCCTCCCGGATCAGGGTCCTGATGGAGGTGCTGGAAACCAGGGTGTGGTTGATGTGAACCGGACCCACCAGGTGGACCTTGAACTCCAGGTCTTGCCCCATCCGCTGAAGGAGTTGGAGGTTGCCCTGCCTGCCCCGGCCGAAGGTATAGTCATGACCTACCACGACTTCTTTTACACCTATCCTCTTCACCAGGACTTCCCGCACAAAGGTCTCTGCGGAGATCGAGGCGAAGTCGATCGTAAAGGGGATGCAGAAGATAACCTCGATTCCCGCATCGCGGATGAGTTTCAGCTTCTGCTCCGTGGCGGTGATGATGGGGGGGCCGTTTCCCTTCTTGATCACCTTCAGCGGGTGGGGTTCAAAGGTCATGACCGCGGAGCGGCCGTCGATGGCCTCGGCCCGCTGCTTCACCAGGTCGAAAAGGGCAAGATGACCCCTGTGGACACCGTCGAAATTCCCTATGGTGAGAACCGCGTTTCGTAGCGGGTTTGAAAGGGTTTCCAGATCTCTGATCAGGTTCATGGGCGGGCTAGGTTCTCTCCTGATTCAAGTCTCCTGAATGGCCGGGGCATTCGGTGATGACGAAATGATGGATTAAAGTGTTGACATGCAACAAACAATTCTATAAGAATTAATACAGAAATTTCAACTCCATTTACACGCCGAAGTGGTGGAACTGGTAGACACGCTAGGTTCAGGGTCTAGTGGGGGTGTCCCCGTGCAGGTTCAAGTCCTGTCTTCGGCACCAGTAAAATCAAAGGGTTGAGAGACCCTGACTCTCAGAACCCTTAAAAAATAAGGCTCTTGACGGTTTGCACTGTCAAGAGCCTTTTCTGTTGAGGATCTTCGGTTTCTCATTCTTGTACTGTCTGATTTTTATCTAACGGTTTATCTAACAGGGCGGCAACCCCAGCCCGGTAAGCCTCCAGCTTCCTTATGGCTTCCTGAAGGTCCTCAGTTGTAACCGTCCGATAGCGCCCAAGCATGCTTGTATCCTCATGCCCCATGATTGCCATTGTCACCGCTTGAGGCACCCCGGCCCGGTCCATGTCAGTGTTGAAGGTGTGTCTCAGGTCATTGAGAGTAAAGCCCTTTTCCTGGTTCCGGCCATAGGAAAGGGGGGTGTCCTTGCAGGCTGATTCCAGTGAACCCCGGATATCTTGGAAAGGCTTCTCGTTGCCATCCTTGTCCTTGGAAGGGAACACCAGTCCCCTGGAGAACCGGCTAGGAAGCCCCCGGAGGGTACTCAGAAGCTCAGAAGCTCAGAAGCTATCGGGACAACCCTTGGCCTTGCGCTCTTGGTATCCTCTGCCTTGAGCCTGATCACGCTTTCTTTCAGGTCAACCTGAGTCCATTCAAGGTTGAAGATTTCTCCGCGCCTCATACCAGACCAATAGGCCGTTGTCAGAAGTGCAGGGGCTATGCCTGAAGCCCCCTCCCTCAGTTGGGCGAAGTCCCACACGGAAAGAATCCGGTCCCTCTTGTTCGCGCCCTTCCTGAGAAGCTTCTTCACCCTCTTGAATGCCTTGACCGTATCGCCGCCACCATGTCATTGTCAAAGGCTTTCCCGATCACCGTTTTTGCCGCGCCGATCTGCTGGTCAATGTATGAGTCTGGATATCCCTCAGCCTTCCTCTTGGCCTGATAGTTCTCCAGGTCGGCGGGTTTGATCTCGCACACGACTACATGACCAAAGACCTCGGCGTCTGGGTCAATCCCACCTCCCAGAACGCTGGGAAGGTCTGGAATGCCTTGTCCCGGTTTGGAGCCCCCCTTCAAGACATTACAGTGGAAGATTTCATGGACCCGGAGATTGTCTACCAGATCGGAGTGGAGCCCAATCGAATAGACGTGTTGATGAGCATTCCGGGGGTTGACTTCCAAACCGCCAGAAGGAACAGGGTCCCCAGGTCGTATGACGGGGTACCGTTCTATGTTGTCGGAAAGGCTGACCTGATCCATTCGAAGCGCACTGCAGGCCGAAAACAGGACCTGTTGGATGTCGAACGGCTGGAGGCGGACTAAGGGCCTATTTGTTATCCCCCTACAGCTGGTCAGCAGGACGCCCCTTCCTCCTTTCGCGCCGGATGAGATGAGGGGGTAAAGAATTCGGTTGACAAGCATTTGTAAGCCCACTAAATTACCATATAAGAATATAATGGAGAACGTTATGAAGGAATTCACCCGGGTCATGAAGGCCCTTTCCGATCGGAACCGGGTCAAGATCGTCAAGATGCTTCAGCACAAGACCATGTGCGTCTGCGAGATGCGGGAAGCCCTTCAGGTCTCCCAACCCAGCGTTTCCAAAAACCTCAAGATTCTAGAGGATGCTGGCCTTGTCGAATCTAAGAAAGATGGCCTGTGGGTCAACTACCATTTGACGGACGGCGGGAATTCACCTTATGTCGCCAGCCTTTTGGGGAATCTTCGGCACTGGCTGGAGGACGAGGCAGAGGTGCGGGAATTGGTCGGGAAGCTTCCGCATATTC
Source organism: Deltaproteobacteria bacterium (assembly GCA_016926135.1). The sequence goes on along the minus strand of JAFGPH010000173.1, from coordinate 1,213 downwards.
GCAGGGAAGAGGTTTGCAGGAAGTAGGAAGATATTTTTTTGTCCCGAATAAATTACTAAATAGTGATATCGGCATTTAGTGGAAGGACCCTCATGAAAGAAAGAACAAAACTCCTTATCATTATCCTTATTTTTGTCGCGGCCTATTACGTTCCCTGGTCGAATGAAACGATCCGTCGATCCGGCCTTGAGGCATTCATGATGCTCCAGGAATATGCCCGGGAGCACGTGCTCACCTGCCTGATCCCGGCCTTTTTTATTGCAGGGGCCATTGCGGTCTTTGTGTCCCAGGCCTCGGTGCTCAAATATTTCGGGGCAACGGCCCGTAAGATCCTTTCCTACTCGGTTGCCTCCATTTCGGGAACGGTCCTGGCCGTCTGCTCCTGCACGGTCCTGCCCCTCTTTGCCGGGATCTATATGCGGGGCGGCGGCATCGGTCCGGCCACGGCATTTCTGTATTCCGGCCCTGCCATCAATGTGCTGGCCATCGTCCTGACCGCGCGAATCCTGGGCTGGGAAATGGGCCTTGCCAGGGCCGTGGGGGCGGTCCTCTTCGCGGTGATCACCGGGCTTTTGATGGCCCTTATCTTCCGGAAGGACGACGCCGCCCGCACGGCCGGGCAGATCTACCTGCCGGACGAAGGGGAGAAAAAGCGCACCCTCACCCAGGACAGCCTGTTTGTGCTGACACTGGTTCTCATTTTGATCTTCGCCGCCTTTGCCAGGCCTGCGGAGGGGTCCACCGGCCTCTGGCCCGCCGTCTTTGCCGCTAAGTGGTACATCACGGCGGTTTTGCTGATCGTTCTGGGTTTCATGCTCAAGAAATGGTTCATGAAGGAGGAGAGGCGGACCTGGGTTGAATCCACCTGGGGATTCATGAAGCAGATCTTCCCCCTGCTGGGAGGAGGTGTGCTGGTGGCGGGCTTCATGCTGGGCAGACCCGGTCACGAGGCCCTGATCCCCGAGCACTACATCCAGAGTCTGGTGGGTGGAAACTCGCTGTGGGCCAACCTGTTTGCGTCGGTTGCCGGGGCGCTCATGTATTTTGCCACCCTGACCGAGGTGCCCATCCTGCAGGGTCTTCTGGGTGCCGGGATGGGTCAGGGTCCCGCCCTGTCGCTTCTCCTGGCCGGTCCTGCCCTGTCGCTGCCCAATATGCTCGTGATCGGCGGGGTCATGGGGGTGAAAAAGACATTCGCCTTCTGCTGTATCAT
>JAFGPH010000172.1 GCA_016926135.1 Deltaproteobacteria bacterium | reverse complement strand
GGGGGCAATACTCCCAGCCGAGGCGGATGTGGTACTCCTCCCGGAAGGGGTTGAGCCGCACCGCTTCCTCCAGGGCACGGACAATTTCCATCTGCAGGGTGCGCCTCCGCGCTGCCGGCAGATCCGGGTTCCGGAGCGCCCTGTCCCGTGCCCCCCGGAGCGATTCGGCCCAGTCGTACCAGTACAGGGCGTTTCCCGGCTCCCGCACCAGGGCCGCTTCAAACAGGGCCGGTTCGGGACGGTGGTTGGCTTCGGAGGCGGATCTCTTCGCGTCCTTGTGGGCGGAATCGGCCAGGAGGTGGTTCACCGAGACCGCCCCGCACCAGAGGATCAGGGCAAGCAGGGGAACCAGCAGCAGGAGGCCCTTGTAGCGGAGGGGAACGGATTTCAGCGGGAAAAAGGACACATCCCGGTGGGTGCGGCGCTCCAGGTGAAGGGCGCTGTAGCCGATGGCCGTCACGGCCGTGAGCATGAGGAAGTTGGCCGGGATGTGGAGGTTGAAATCCGACCACGAGTGAATGCCGACGGCCGCAAAGGCCGCGAAGGGGGCGATGCCCAGGCAGACTGCGAAGGGATCACGCCTGCTTCTCCACAGCCGCAGGGTATGAAACAGGAAGTAGAGCATGCCTGCCACAAAGAGGCAGACACCGATCAGTCCGGCCTCGCCCAGGAACTGAACCCAGTCGTTGTGGGCGTATAGGATCCCGACCTTACGGTCTTCCGCGGCCTGGTACTTGGGGTAGGCATGCTGGAAATTGCCTATCCCGGCGCCGGTCAGTGAATAGTCGCGGAACAGGCCTGTTGCCCTCTGGGCGTAGCGGAACCTTGTAGCCATGTCCGACTCAAAGTAGTTGAACCGCGATGCAGTGTACTCTGCCCCGATCAAAAGGGAGTAGACCGATATGAGTGCAAAAAGCACCAGAATGATGAGCCCCTTGAGCCGATGGCCCTGCCTGAACACGAAGAGCAGGCCTGCGCAGAGCAACCCACCGGCTGCACCGAGCATGCCTCCCCTCGATGCGGAGAAAATGAGGCCTATGCCCGTGACCACGCCCAAGAAGAGCACAAAGGCCCGCTTGTTGAAGTGTTGCTCACCCGACAACCATTGGGCCAGTCGAGCCCTCAGGTATGTCTTTCGCACCTGTGGCTTCTCCCTGTGCCCGGGCCTCCCGGCCAGGGCCGCGGTGTAGGCCGCAGCGAGCATAAGGATCATCTCCATGAGGCCCGCGAAGTGGTTCCGGTTCACGTAGGTACCCGTCACGTCTCCCCGGTAAGCGGTCTTGTTGTACCACCAGATGTGCTCGTGACCCGAAAAGGTCTGGATGAGCCCGTAGAGGGACTCGAAGCAACCCAGGATCAGGATAGCAAAAATCGCCTTCTCGATTCTCTTGCGGGTGGTTAGGGTGCGGCTGAAAACCAGAAAGAAGAGGCCGTAGGCCACCCATCGAACCAGGGACATCAGTACCGGGTGGGTGTAGGGGGCGAGTGAGAACCAAGGGTTGTCCGGGCCCCGGCCGGCCACCACCTGGGAGGCGGGGAGGGACTTGTACCCCACCACCCAGGCCCCGGGGGAGAGGGACTCGACCAAGGACCCGGGCAGCGGGAGGGCCTGCAAGAGGAGAAACACGATGAAAAGGATGAACAGGGGGGTCAGGCCGGTGGCGGGCACCGTGAAGCGCAGCATGCCGCTCTTGCGGTCCCTGGAAATGCCTGCCACCGCCAGCAGCAAACCCGCCGTCAGGACTCCGAGGATCATGAACGAATAGGCTGTTGTGTGGACCGCCCCGAAGGCCAGGGGACTCCAGAGAAGCACGAAAAAACAAAGAACGAAAGCGAACCGCTCCAGGATCAACTGCTATCTTCCCTCCCCCATCAGCACGGCCCTCGCGGTGCGGATCAGGATGCGAAAGTCCATGCCCAGGGACCAGTTGTCAATGTAGCGCAGATCCATCTTCATCCAATCCTCGAAGGAGATCTCGTTCCGCTGCGGGGCGATCTGCCACAGGCACGTGAGGCCCGGCTTCATGGAAAGCCTCCTCCTCTGCCATACGTCGTACTCTCCCACCTCTGAGGGGATGGGCGGTCTCGGGCCCACGAGGCTCATCTCACCCTTCAGTACGTTGATGAGCTGGGGCAATTCGTCCAGCCCTGTCTTTCGCAGAAACGTTCCCACCAGCGGGATAATTCGCGGGTCTTTGTGGATCTTGAAGACAGGCCCGTCGGACTCGTTCGCCGTCTCCAACTCCCTGCGCCGCGATTCGGCATCAGCCGTCATGGTGCGGAACTTGTAGAGCAGGAACCTGCGGCCGTTCAGGCCGCATCGCTCCTGGGTGAAGAAAACAGGCCCTTTGGAGGAAACCTTGATAAGCGCAGCAATGATCAGCAGGAGGGGGGAGAAGACACCGATCAGGACTGCGGCGATAATATAGTCCATGGCGTTCTTGACAAGGAGTTCCTTCTGTTTGACCGGAGTGGTCTTGAGCGCCATGGTGGGCACCCCCAGGAACTCCTCGAAGTTCATGGAGGCGATGTGGGGCCGGTACATGATCTTGTGGATCTGCCAGTCCGGCACGATCCGAACCCCCACGCCCATCTTCTCGGCTACGGCGATGTATCGGTCCACTTCGGGGATCTGCCTGAGAGGCATCGCAAAAACGATGTCGTCCACCACGTGATCTCGGAGGAGTTGTTCCAGAAAGTTCACAGTGCCGATCACCCGGACGCTGTCCGCCACATCCTTTCCCACCTCGCCCGGTTCCGTCTCCAGGCAGCCCACGATGCTGAAACCGGCTCCCGGGTCCTCCTGCACCGCTGCGATCACGTCTTTTGCCCGCTCCCGGCTCCCCACAATCAGGATGTTTCGGAAGTTGAAGCCCTTGCTCCGGTAGTGCCGGAGGAGCCAGTAGACCGTGCCCTTGCTGAGGGTGAGAAGCCCGACGTCCAGCAAAACGAAGAGGGCGATCAGTAGCCGGCTCACATCCTCGATCTTGAACAGGTACATGGCCAGGATGAGTAACCCGGCGGAGGTGGCCGTGGCCTCGACCATGTTCCAGAAGATCGCGGGAAAAGTTCGACGGCGGTACGAGTCGTAGAGGCCAAAGAGGTACAGCATCACATACCAGATGATGACCACCATGAGGAGGACCACATAGTAGTCGGGGTCGGTGATCAACCCGCGCCAGGGGTACGGCAGCAGGTGCAGCTTGATGAGGTAAGCCCCCACAAAGGCCGCCACCGTAAGCAGGATGTCCAGTACCCGGTGGGCCTGGACCACGACTGCACTTCTTTCTCTCAACATGGTCTTAAATCGGATTCTGTCTTGACGATCTCGCTCTCCGGAAGGGCCTTCAGGCCGGATTCGAAGAGAACTCAAATCCATTGCCGGAGAGTATGGCACATCCCCTGCTTAGGATGAACGGATTTTTCAATGCCCTTCGATCCAAAGCGCGCTCTCCGGAGGTCAAATGTTGCCGAAAATGGCCCAAGGCCAAAATCGGTAACAGGCAGGAGTCATTCTCCGCCCCTCATGATGTTGTAAACGGTTTTCGCGGACATTCCTATCATGGCGGCAATATCACCCCTTTTGTATCCTCGTGCAATCAATTGCTCCACAAGAAACCGGCGCGCCTTTCTCGTCTCCGGCAACCTGTGGCGCGCCTCCGACTTCACCGCCATGATTTTCTCTTGGAGTTCTTCCTCATCGATCAGCTCCACCCCTGTCCGCCGTGCAATGTGTTTCTTTTTCCCAACCCCTGAAAACACGGAGGGGAAAGCTTGAGCAAGTGCCTTGCGAAACCTTGTGACTGCATCCGGCTTCTCCAGTACATCTTCGGCCCTCAAGGAGAGGCTCCTCTCGATCAACTCGGTGTAAGTCTTCTTTCGCTCCTGATCCTCCTCTCCCAACAGCCGGAGAACGAACCCGGGCCTTACAAATGAACGAGGCGCTGAACGGTCTTCGAAAAGCCGTATCGAGGACCAGCGATAATATCGGGGATCACCAACAAGTCCCCCTCGAACAGGGTTCATATGGATATAAAGGGATGCCGCGAGCAGGTACGCATCGTCCAGACAGACCGCCTGTCGGTAGGGCCCTGCAAAGAGATGGCCTTTCCGCTCGTATTTCCTGTTGAACATCATGGCATAACGCGAGAACAGGTCCCGCATGGCTTGGTCGAGACCTTCCGCCCGGGGGCTTGCAAGGATGTGCACGTGGTTGGGCATGAGGCAGAAGGCGTAGATGTCCAAAGAACGTCTCTTGGCGATATCTTTCATGGTGGCCAGCATGGAAAGGTAATCGGCATCTTCCAGGAAAAGAAGCTCCTTTCCGGCGACCCGCTGGGTGATGTGGGAAACGATCTTCGGCACCGTCAGCTTGCGCTTTGCCCTGAAAATCCGCTTTACCTTGCCCTGCCGTATCAGGTCATCGTAGTCCGCATGTTTCCTTGGGCGACTGCCAATTACCGATTTTGGCCTTGGGCCGAAAACGGTAATTGATGCTTTCCGGTTTGGCTGGATCATAGAGATGATGCGATTGGTGTTCGCCTTTGACGTGGCGAGTTGGTTCCTCGGCAGGTGGCCCAGGGCAGAGCTGGTCTTCCAGGAAAGCGCCCAGAAATTACTGAAAACAGCTCAAGGCCAAAATCGGTAAAATTGAAAATCCTTCACGGGAATGAGGGTTTGTTGGGGATTTCCAGGCTTTTCATAAGCGTGATGGACAATTTACCGAAAGCAGCCTTGGGCCGAAATCGGTAAAATGGGGCAAGGTTTCTTAAGGCGAAGGAACGCCGGAGACTTCGCTGCGGAAGGACGGAAAACGGGAGCGAGGCATTGGTTTCGAATTACCGAAAACGGCTCAAGGCCGAAATCGGTAATTATGGCCTTGCCTCTTATGACTGGGCCGTTTGAGAATCCCTGCCGATGAAGGCGCCGTTTCCGCCGGTGCCCACGAACAGGAGGCTCGGGTCATGGGGGCTGATGGAGATTGAGGTGATGTTCATATGGGTCAAACCGGTGTTCTCGTGTTTCCACGTGCGGCCGCCATCCCCCCTTGAAAAGACCCCCTTTGAAGAACCTCCCGGTTACAGGGTCCCTGAATTCCCTGGTTCCGATGTACATCGTGTTCAGGTCATCACCGTCACGGGCCAGGCAGGTGATGTCGGCAAGAATGTGCTCCCCGTTCAGTCGGATTCGGCCCATACCTCCGTCGCGCGTCTCGTAAATACCTACACGCTCCCCCGTTGACGTACATAAGCCCTTGGAACGAATGATACTCAAAGTGAAAATTAACAACGCACCGGTTTTTCGGCAGCGTGCCTGCGTGTCAAACTGTGTGTTCCTGGAGCAGGAGATTGACCATTGTTTCGGTCGTGACACCTTGGGATCTGGCCTTTTCACGGATCGCCATCAGAACCTCTTCGGCAACCGGAACCAGATAGACGTGTCGCCTAATGTCAACTTCAAAATCAACGTCCCTCATCATATCTTCGTAGTCCGTCGTGTCATGGCTATCCCAGAACTCGCCAGCCTCAGAGATCGACTCAAATGAATCGGGCAGACTATCCCTTCCCTTCAAAGACTTACCTTTTCCTCTTTGCATAGTACTTCCTCTCTTTCTGACTCATGTCGCGTGCAGAAACAACTGAAGCCTCTCGTGTGGCTTTGTAAAGAAAAAACACCGAGAGGGGCCTTCCGGAATCAGAGGTGCCCAAAGCTCTATAGAGATCTTCGCCTTTTACCTTGCCTTTCTGGATTCTACTGAAAAAGGGTTCCCCAGTAAACGCGCTTTCAACCTCGGCAACACTTACCCCATGTTTTGCATCAAGCTTGTCAACAATATCAGTGATCCAGATGAATCCCTCAATGATCATCAGCCAAGTCCTCGCCTTCCGGCATTCCTACATCCGCCGATCCCTGAATTCGCAATCTCTTCGCTTCATCCCCGCCCTCCGCCC
>JAFGPH010000021.1 GCA_016926135.1 Deltaproteobacteria bacterium | reverse complement strand
CGGGACCGGAGACAGAATCGACTCCCGGCTCGTCCTGCCAAAAGCCCCGAAGGACCAGGCATCCGCGGATCGAGCCCGGGAGGAAGCCCTCTCTAACCCCCTCTTGGTGGGCGACATCGTCTCCCGTGACGGGACGGCCACGGCGATGCTCCTCTCGGTACGCGAGGCCAGGGACGATCCCGGTTTTGAACGATGGGTCGACGGGGCCCTGGAGGGCGTCCTGGCGCCGGCCCGATCCGTGTTCCAGGAAGTCTTTCACGTGGGACCTCCGCGGGTCGACGCGGAGCTCAGGGCCGTTCTCCTCGATGACCTCTGGGTGCTGGGACCGCTTTCGGCATGCGTGCTCGCAGCGCTCGTCCTCTTCTTTCTGCGCAGCCTCTTTGCCGCATGGGTGCCCTTGGCGACCGCCGCCCTGAGCGTGGTATGGACCTTTGGGATGATGGGATGGACAGGGATTCCCGTCAACATCCTGTGCGCCATGCTGCCCTCCCTGGTCATCGTAGTGGGTTCCACCGAAGATGTGCACCTGCTCGCGTCCTATTTCCTCGGCGTCTCTCAAACGAAGGCCGAACACCGCTCCTTCGCCGCCCGCTTCATGATGAGACACGTGGGCATAGCGCTCATCCTGACCATCCTGACCATTGCCATGGGGTTTGCAGCCAACATCTTCAGCAGCATCAGGCTCATTCGCGACTTCGCCCTCGCCTCCACCTCCGCCATCGCGGCCCACGGCGTGATCACGCTCCTTTTCGTCCCCATGCTTCTTTCCGTCATGGGACCGCGCCGAACCGGGCTTTTTCGGGAGGGAGAGGGGATGACCGCCCTGCCGCGACTGCTCGTCCGGGCCTTCGGTGTGACCCGAAGGCGACTACAGCAGGCGCTGCTGGTGTTCACGGCCATCCTCTGCGCCTTCTTTGTGTACCAGCTTTCCAGGTTGTACGTGACCAACGATCCCCTGTCGTATTTCAAAAAGGATCACCCCCTCATCCGGGAAGCCCGCCAGGTCCACCGGGATCTTTCCGGTATGAAGGTATTCTTCATCACCCTCGAGTCCGACAGGGACAATGCGTTCCAGGAACCCAGAAACCTGGAAAAACTGGTCGCCATCCAGGAATTCCTTGAAAAGCAGGCGATTTTCGACCGCAGCGTGTCCCTGGCCGACCATCTGGCCCTCGTCAACCGGGAATTGCACAGGGGTGATCCGGACTACTTCAGGATCCCGGAGAGGCGCGAACTGGTGGCCCAGTACCTGCTCTTCTTTCACCGCAAGGATCTGGCGCGGTACGTGAGCCACGATTTTCGTCAGGCCAACATCGTGGTTCATCACGACGTGAGCGACTCCAAATTGCTGAATCGTTACATCGGCGAACTCAAGGACATGTTGACCAGTATCGCCAGGGGCGAAATCTCGGCCCAGGTTGTGGGCGAGCACCTCATGATCAATGGGGCCGCCGAAAGGCTCATGGCGGACCAGACCACGTCCCTGGTTGTTCTGCTCTGCGCCATCTTTCTGATCATGTCGGCCATGTTCACCTCCTTCAAGGGCGGGGTCATCTCCCTCCTGCCCAATGTGGTGCCCGTCATCGTGATGTTCGGCCTCATGGGGCTCCTGGGGCTCCCTTTGAACCCGGGGACCGTATTGGTGGCGGTCATTGTCATCGGCGTTGCCATTAACGGGACCATTCACCTCATCTCCCGCTACAACGAGCTCTGCCGACGAACCTCCCATTACGAAGAGGCCTTGCAGGCCGCTGTTCAGGAAGAAGCGGTGCCCCTGGTCTCCAGCTATCTGGCCCTGGCGGTGGGGTTCAGCATCCTGCTTCTCTCCGATTTCAACCTCATCGCCCAATTCGGCGCCCTATGCGCCTCCACCATGATCTTCGCCCTCTTCGCCAACCTCCTGATCACGCCGATCATCATGTCGCGCACCCGCCTGGTCGGGCTCCACCAGATCTGGTCTCTCACCATGCACAAGGAGGTCCTTGAGAAGAGCCCTCTCTTCCAGGGCATGTCCGACTACCAGATGCGAAAGGCCATTCTGATCTCGGAGCTGAACGAGTTCAAGGAGGGAGACCTTCTGGTCGAGCAGGGGACCTTCGGACGCAGCATGTACCTGATCCTGACCGGTCGCGTCGAGGTGGTGCGCAGAGGCGACGGTAAGGCACAGCGTATCGCCGTTTTGGGGGCGGGTCAGGTTTTCGGAGAGGTGGGGTACATCAACGAGATCGAGCGCACCGCGGACGTGCGGGCACTGACCCCTGTGGAGGCCCTGCGGTTTGATTATCAGAAACTCCGAAAGGACCTGAAGTTCTTTCCCCACATCGTGGCCAACCTCAACTTCAATATCAGCTGCATTCTCGGCGAGAGACTGGCCGGTGTCATGTGCGCGATGGGAGTTTCACCGGAGCATGAGACAAGCACCCGGCCCGAGGTCTTAGACGACAAGGGCCATCTCGTCTAGATCGCCGCTCCTCAGACCTTACCAATGAATCGATGTAAAAGAACCCGGTGGGTCAATTGTTGCAGGTCAATACTTCAGCGATACATTGATCTCGTGAGAGGGGGGGGGGAGAGACAGAGCCCAATAGCACATATCCCCATAGCCCCTTCCGAGAGATATCAGAGGAAAGCTTATGAAGAAGGAATATAGTTTCGAGGGGGCGAAGCCTGGCCCTGTTGTCTCTCAGAAAGGGAAGACTCGGATCACCCTCTATGTCGACAACGATGTACTGGAGGAATTCCGTGCAAGAGCCGATTCTGCCCGCTACGGGTATCAGACCATGATCAACGAGGCTCTTCGCGAGCACTGTAGAACAGAGTGATGGTGCATCTATTCACCGAGCCTATTCCCATGACCTCAGTGCGGACACGAACGCACTGGGGCAGACGACGCTACCTTTGACGGATCAGGGCCGAAAGGTGCGGGTGGATTATCATGGAAGGTATCGCCCCAGCCTCCTGATCTCATCCAGGGCCGAGGAGACGATCTGGTCCAGCATCTCCCCGACAGGCATGATCTTCCGGATCATGCCAGCAACCTGTCCCATCATGAGCGAACCCCAGAGCGTGTCGCCTTCCACCGCGGCCTTCCTGAGAGAGCCTATGGTGAAGGTGTCGATCTCCTCCCGGGGTCTCCCCTCCCTTTCCATTCCCAGAACCTTTTCGGCCAGCGGGTTCCTGCGGACCCTGAATTGGAGGCCTGTGGTGCGGCCTGTCATGGTGGTGTCGGTATCCTTGGCATCGAGGACGGCCCGTTTGTAGTGCTCATGCAAGGTTGCCTCCCGGGTGGCGAGAAACCGGGTCCCCATCTGGATGCCATCGGCGCCCAGGGCAAGGGCCGCGGCAAGGCCCTTGCCGTCGCAGATGCCGCCTGCCGCAACCACCGGGATATCGGTCTCCTCTACGACCTCCCTGGTCAGGACCAGGGTGGAGATCTCGGCGGGGCTGATGTTGCCTCCGCCTTCCGCACCCATGGCGATGATCCCGTCCACGCCTGCCTGGTTGCATCGTTTGACCATGTCAACCGAAAACACGACCTGGAAGTGCGTGATGCCCCTCCGCTTGATCTCTTCCGCATAGGGCAGGGGATCGCCTGCAGAGGAGACGATGACCGGCACCTCTTCCTCCATGGCGAGCTGCACGGCCCGGCGGGCCGTGGGGAGTCTCAGGGGGATATTGACGGCAAAGGGCCTGTCCGTGGCCTCCCGGACCCTGTGGATATTTTCGATCAGTTCGTCCGGTTCCATGGTGGCGGAGGCAATCGTGCCCAGGCCGCCCGCCTCGCAAACGGCCGCGGCCATCTCCCAGCCCGTGATCCAGGCCATGCCGCCCTGGAGGATGGGGTGGCGGATTCCCAGGGTTTCAGTAATTCTCGTCTTGAGCATGATCGATCTCCCGTGAGCAAACTTCATGTGGGCGGAAGGGGTTAGAAATCGAAGGAGTATTACCGCGTAACCATCCACATCCGGCACTGAGATCACGAAATCAGTCCCGTTCCTATTTTCCCCTGAAAGCAGGTGAGCGCTTTTCCTTGAATGCAGCCCTCCCCTCTTCATAATCCTCGGTATCGTAAAGAGGCATCCCCAGGGCGCTTTCGATCCAGAGGGCCTCAT